>CAYNBQ010000008.1:0-61253 GCA_964395275.1 uncultured Verrucomicrobiota bacterium | reverse complement strand
AGAAGCCTGCCGACCCCTTCGTCCACCGCCGCGATGCAGCGCAGGTAATCCTTGATGTACCGCTGGTAGTACCAGCTCTTGCGCTCCGCCGGTCCGAGCCCTTCCGGGACCGGCTGCTTGACGTCCACCGGCAGGAGATCGCGGTCGACGCGCATCTTCGCCTCCGCGGCGGCGCGGGCCCGGTCGGAGTAATCGTCGTGGAATGTTTCCGGTTCCGGGATCTCCTCGCCCTCGTAAAGGCTCATGAAGCGTTTCTCGGGTTCCCAGGGGCGATGCGGCGCCTTGTGGTGGCACAGAAGACAGAACGGACGCGACGGGTCGCGGCGGCGGAGGAAATCGAGGCTGTCCTCGGTGATGATGTCGGTGGCGTACCCGGGGCGGATTTTCTTCTCGCCCATCTCGATCATCTCGGGGTCGTAATAGAGCCCCTGGCCCGGCAGGACGTTCCAGTAGTCGAACCCGGTCGGTTCGTGTTTCGGCCCCTGGCCCAGGTGCCATTTCCCGATCACGGCCGTCTGGTATCCCCGTTCCCGCAGGAGCTTCGGGAAGGTGAGGATGCGGTTGTCCATCATCGTCCCGAGGGTGGTGACGCCGTTGACGTGGTTGTACGTACCGGCCAGGATCGTCGCCCGGCTCGGAGTGCAGATCGAGTTCGTGCAGAAGCAGTTGTCGAACCGCATGCCGCCGGCGGCGATTCGATCCAGGTTCGGCGTTTCGTTGATCCGACTGCCGTAGCAGCTCATGGCATGAGCGGCATGATCGTCGGACATGATGAAAAGAATGTTCGGATACTGGGTCGGCACGGACGGTTTCCTCCCGTGGATTGCAGGCGATTCTATCCGGCGGCCGCCGCCGAACGAAGCGAGAAGAGGTTCAGTAAACGGTCAGCATGTTCGGGCCCGCGCGGTCGACGTCGATGTACACCGGGTAATCGTGCACGCGGAAGCCGCGCAATTCGATCCGGTCGCCCACGCGCACCGGGGAAACGGGAATCGCATCCCCGTCCAGACCGTCCCAGGCGGAGATTTCCGCGTAGTCCGTGATGCCCAGCCGCACGGTGGTGGTCTGCCCGGCGTAGGAATCGGACAGGGGCCAGCGCGCCATCCAGATCACGATCGTCTGGCGGGCGTCGTCGCCGCGTTCGAAGACGGCGACGCGCTGGTCCGGCACCGAGGGAATCAGGGTCACGGCGATCGGATCCGCGGCGACCGCCACGGGGGCGCCGAGCCGCTCGTTGACCGTCCGCATGGCGTAGAAACTCGGCCGCCTGCCGTACGAGTAGTCGAGCAAGCCCCATCCGGGATCCGTCGGCGAATGTTCCGTGTAGGGATGGGTGGAAAACCAGATCGACAACCCGATGTCGATCGAGAGGTTGTTGACCATCATCCGTCCCAGGCATTTCGCCTGGCTGAGGGGGGTCACCTCGGTCCAGGCGGTGTCGTATCCCCACTCCCCCGTCCAGACGTCGATCGACCGGGTGGTGTGGGAGGCGATCATCGAACGCAGCGTCGAGATCTCGCCGTTGATCGTTTCGGGAGCCGCGATCCGGTACGGATGCACGGTGATGATGTCGACGGCGTCCAGCAATCCGTACTGGAAGGCCGTGTCGAGGAATCCCAGATCGATGCCGGAGGTGACGCCGCCCGCGACGATCGCGTCGGGGTTGGCCTGTCGGATCCGCGCGGCGGCCACCTGCGCCAGCAGGGCGTAGTCCTCCGGATCCGGCGTTCGCGACCAGAAGAATTCCAGGTTCGGCTCGTTCCAGATCTCCCAGTAGGAGACGGAATTGCGGTACCGCGACGCGGCCGCGTAGCAGTAGTTGCCGAAGGCGGTTCGTCCCGCCGGGCTGTAGGGACCGTCGCCGCCGTCGTAGTTCGGATGCCCGTAGCAGAGGATCGGGAATGGTTCGATGCCCCGGTCGCGCATGAGTTGGATCGCCCGGTCGGTGTTCCAGTTTTCGTAGCCCGGGTAGTTCGGACTGACGAAATCGTACGTGCCGACCGGCTGCTCGCAGATGCTCCACCAGCAGAGATCGAAGCGGCCCCAGCGGATGCCGGCCTCCTGCATCCGATCGAGGATGGTGACCAGATCCGGGTTGTTCGGCCAGACGCTCTGGGCGCCGAACGGCGGCAGATCCACCCCCGGCACGGGCGCGCCGGCGACGGAAACGATTGCGGCCGCAAGGAGGATCACGGCGACGGCGGCCGGGTGCGGGTTTCTCATCGGTTCGTCCTCGATTCCTGGAAGGACTTCTCGGGCATCGATCGGGCCGAGGTTCGACAATCGGGTCTTGTTGCGCAAGGGTTTTCGACCCGTCCCGTTGCCGTCCAGATCCCCCCTGGAGGGTCCGCCTTCGTGCGGAGCAAGAAACCGCCGGAACGCACGACACGAAGGGAGTCCCTCCAGCGTCGCGCGGCGTGGTCAGGCCGATTCCCGCCGGGCATCCGCTTCCCGACGGCGTTCGACGATCCGGGCGAAGAAGATGCATCCCTCGTAGAGAAGGATCAGAGGCACCGCCATCATGATCTGCGAACCCGGATCCGGCGGGGTGAGCAGCATCGCCAGAATGAAGATGACGACGATCGCATGGCGCCGTTTCGCAATGAGCTGTGCCCGCGTCACCACCCCGAGCCGCACGAGCAGCAGGAGGATCAGCGGCAGTTCGAATGCCAGGCCGAACCCGACGTTCAGGCGCAATACGAAGGTGATGTAGAAATTGGCGAACCAGTCCGGTTGCACCCCCATCCATTCGTGCGCCTTGATCAGCACCAGCAGGGCCTTGGGCATCACCACGAACTGGCAGAAGATCACCCCCGCCAGGAAGGATCCGGTTCCCAGAACGAGTCCCCGGCGGAAGATCAACCGTTCCCGCCTCGTAAGCCCGGGGACGACGAACCGCGCGATGATCGCCAGGGAAATCGGCAGCGTCAGGACAAGCCCTCCCCAGAGCGAGAGCTTCATCGCCATGACGATCGCGCCGGTCGGGTCTCGAATCCGGAGGAACTGCGTCGGATCCGGGACGACCCGGGCCAGCGGTTCCATGGCCAGCCGCATGATCCAGGGCGCCACGGGAAAGGTGAGCACCATCCCCGCGCCCGTCACCGCGAGCACCTGGAGGATCGTCCGGCGGAAATCCTCGAGGTGCTCAAGAAACGGCTTGACCTCCTGCGGCTCGTACGCGTCGGATTCCTCCGGGGGAGCGGCCTTGCGCAGCGGGGGTTCCATGCGACCTCAGCCCGCGAGTCCCGAACCCGAATCGCGCGGGGACGGCGGTTCGGTCCCCGGATCGACGCTCTCTTCGTCGGCGGCGGGCCTCGCCTTCGCTTCAGGAGACGAAGCCGGCGGCGGTTCCTCGGTCAGCGACCGGATTTCGTCGAGCACCTCGCGGCTGGCCTTTCGCAACTCGTGGAGTCCGCGGGCCAGTCCCCGGGCGACCTCGGGGATCTTCTCCGCCCCGAAGAGCAGCAGGACGACCAGGAAGATGACGAGCATTTCCCCGCCGCCCGTGGTTCCCGGAATGAATGCAAGACATGCCATGCGGATCATCCTCATCCCCGGCGCGGGATCCCGAGGCGCAGCGCGTGGATCCCCACCGCGGTCTCCGCCGTTCCGGAGGAACGAAACCCACTGTAGCAACCCCCTTCGGGGGGTCAAGGTGGAGGGCCGTCGACCCCTGCGAGGGAAGGATCGCCGGTCGAATTTTCGGCCGGAACGGCGGAGAACGTCGCCGGGACGCGATACGGAGGGTAGGATACGGCTCCCCGGCGGCGGTCCGCCGGCAAGAGAATCCGGAGAAACCATGGAAAGGCCGCCTCCCACGATCCTGGAACTCCTGCGGACGATCTCCTCGTACCTCGAGGAGCGCGGCGTGGAATCCCCGCGGCGCACGGCGGAATGGTTCCTGTCGGAGCAGCTCGGCATTCCGCGCCTGGAACTCTACCTGAGGTTCGAGGAAACCGTGCCGGCCGAAAGATTGGAGCCGCTGCGGGAGATGGTCCGCCGCCGCGTGCGGGGCGAACCGACGCAGTACATCGTGGGGAGCGTGGAATTCTGCGGACACCGTCTCCGGGTGGATCGTCGCGCGCTGATCCCCCGTCCCGAGACCGAGATCCTGGTGGAACGGGTCCTGGAGCGGATTCCCGCGGACGCCTCGGGATGGGTGATCGATGTCGGCACGGGATGCGGCGCGCTGGCGGCGGCGCTGGCGCTGGCGCGGCCGCGAATCCGGGTGGCGGCGACGGATTCGAGCGAAGAGGCGTTGGCGCTGGCGGCGGAAAACCTTCGGGACCACGGCCTGGAAGAGCGGGTCCGACCGATCCGGGGCGATCTGCTGACCTTTTTGCGGGAAGGAAGCCGGGAAGTACTGGCGATCGTGTCGAATCCTCCGTACGTTCGCACGGGGGAGCTTTCCGGACTGGCGCGCGAGATCCGGGACTTCGAACCCCGCGCGGCCCTGGACGGCGGCGAAGACGGTCTGGAGGCCTATCGCCGGATGATTCCGGCGGCGGCGAGGATCCTTGTCGAAGGCGGGTTCGCCGCGTTCGAGGTGGGCGCCGGGCAGTCCGCGGCGGTGGAATCGATGCTCCGGGAGGCGGGATTCCCGCGCGTGGAACGGACGCGGGATTACGCCGGGGTCGAGCGGGTTGTGACGGCGGTTCGGTGAGCGGATCCGGGCGGATCCCGGGAGAGACGCGATGGACAAGTTCGTGATCGAGGGGGGACGGCCCCTCCATGGGGACATGAGGGTCAGCGGCGCGAAGAACGCCGCGTTGCCGATCATGGCGGCCTGTCTGCTGACGGACGAACCGTGCGAGATCCGCAACGTGCCGGACCTGCGCGACGTGCATTCGATGCTGCGTCTGCTGGAGGCGATGGGCGCCGAGACCTCCTTCGAAAAGAACGTGGTGCGGGTGCAGGCCCGGGAGATCGAGCCGTTCGCTCCGTACGACATCGTGCGCAAGATGCGCGCGTCGGTCTGCGTACTCGGACCGCTGGTGGGCCGCATGCGCCAGGCGCGGGTGTCGATGCCCGGAGGCTGCGTGATCGGCGACCGCCCGATCGACCTGCACCTGAAGGGCCTGCGGGCGATCGGCGCGCGGATCCGCGTCGAGGCCGGCTACGTGGCGGTGGATCCGAGCGAGCTCTCGGGGACGGACATCTTCCTGGGAGGCCGGTACGGTTCGACGGTCACGGGCACGGCCAACGTCCTGATGGCGGCGACGCTGGCCCCGGGGGAGACGACGATCGTCGGGGCGGCCTGCGAACCGGAGATCGAGGATCTCTGCCGCTTCCTCCGGTCGATGGGGGCGCAGATCGAGGGGGTCGGCACGCCGACGCTCTTCGTCCGCGGGGTGCGCAAGCTGCACGGCGCGTCGCACGCGGTGATCCCGGACCGGATCGAGGCGGCGACCTTCCTGATGGCGGGGGTGATGACCGGAGGAGGCGTGCGGGTGACCGACGTGCGTCCCGTGCACCTGGCGGCGGTGCTGGACAAGCTGCAGGCCGCCGGGGTCGAGGTCCGCAGCGGACGGGACTGGATCCTCTGCCGGCGCAACGGCCCCCTGCGGCCGATCGACGTCATCACCATGCCCTACCCCGGCTTCCCGACGGATCTCCAGGCCCAGATGACGGCCCTGATGGCGCTGACCGACGGAATCAGCATCATCACCGAAAAGATCTTTCCTTCCCGGTTCATGCACGTGCCGGAGTTGAACCGGATGGGCGCCCGGATCGCCGTGGAAGGCAGCAGCGCGATCTCCAGCGGGGTGGAACGGCTCAGCGGCGCCGACGTGATGGCCTCCGACCTGCGGGCCAGCGCCGCCCTGGTGATGGCGGGCATGGCGGCCTACGGCACGACCTCGGTCCACCGGATCTACCACATCGACCGCGGCTACGAACGGATCGACGAACGGCTCGGTTCGCTCGGCGCGGAGATCCGAAGGGTTCCGGACGCCTCGGAGGGATCGACCGGTGCTTGACACGCTTTCCGAGCGGCTCCAGGGCGTCGTCCGCAAGCTGCGGGGCCGGGGGGTCATCGACGAAAAGAACATCTCCGAGGCGATGCGCGAGATCCGCATGGCGCTGATCGAAGCCGACGTGAATTTCCGGATCGCCAGGGATTTCGTCCGGCGCACGGCGGAGCGATGCCGCGGGCAGGACGTGTTGAAGAGCGTCACCCCCGGGCAGCAGTTCGTGAAGATCGTTCACGACGAGCTGACGGAACTGATGGGCGGCCGGGAGAGCGCCGAACTCGATCTTTCCGCGAACCCCGCCGTGGTGCTGCTTGCCGGGCTCCACGGCTGCGGCAAGACGACGACGGCGGCGAAACTGGCGCTGTGGGCGAAGAAACGGAAGGGCCGTTCCCCGCTGCTGGTGGCCTGCGACGTCTACCGTCCGGCGGCCGTCGACCAGCTCGAGACCCTGGGCCGGCAGATCGACGTTCCCGTGCATTGCGACCGCGGTCGAAAGGACGCGGTGGCGATCGCCGAAGCGGGCGTGCGGCGCGCGCGGGAGGAAGGCCGCAACCTGGTGATCGTCGACACGGCGGGCCGCCTCCACATCGACGAGGATCTCGTCGACGAGCTCGTCCGGATCCGGGAGGCGATCCGTCCCCACGAGATCCTGCTGGTCGCGGACGCCGCCACCGGCCAGGAAGCGGTGGCGATCGCCGGCCGTTTCCACGAGGCGCTCGGGCTCACCGGGATCATCCTGACGAAGCTCGACGGCGACGCCCGGGGCGGCGCGGCGCTGTCGATGCGGGAAGCCGCCGGTCGTCCGATCAAGTTCGTCGGCACGGGGGAGAAGATCGACGCCTTCCAGCCCTTTCATCCGGACCGGATGGCCTCCCGGATTCTAGGAATGGGCGACGTCCTCTCCCTGGTCGAACGGGCGCAGGAAACGATCGAAGAGGATTCCGCCCGGCGGATGGAGGAAAAGCTCCGGCGCAACACGATCAACCTCGAGGACTTTCTGGATCAGCTCCAGCAGGTCCGCAAGATGGGGTCGATGCGGGAGGTGCTCGGGATGCTTCCGGGCATGCCGAAGATCCCCGAGAGCGATCTCGGGGAGAACGACCTGGTCCACGTCGAGGCGATCATCCGGTCCATGACCCCCGAGGAACGCCGCCGCCCCGAGATCCTCAACGGCAGCCGGCGCCGGAGAATCGCCCGCGGCAGCGGGACGACCGTGGCGGAGGTCAATCAGCTCATCAAACAGTTCACGATGATGAAACGCGCCCTGCGGCAGATGGGCGGCGGGCGCGGGGGCGTGCCGAGGGGGTTCGGCGGGGCGGCCGGCCTGCGCAAGGCGATGCGCCGGGCGAAGAAGCGCTGAATCAGACCGAGGCGTTCGTCAGCCGCGTTCTGTAATCCTCTTCCATGAGGGCGTCGATCAGGGGATCGAGACCGCCTTCGAGCACGTCGGTCAGGCCGTGCAGCGTCAGGCCGATCCGGTGATCCGTGACGCGGTTCTGCGGAAAGTTGTAGGTCCGGATCCGTTCGCTGCGGTCGCCCGACCCGATCTGGGCGCGCCGGTCGGCGGCCGTCCGTTCGCGTTCCTCGGCGGCCCGGTGTTCCAGCAGCCGGGCCCGCAACACCCGCAGGGCCTTTTCCTTGTTGCGCAACTGGGATTTCTCGTCCTGGCACTGGACGATCAGTCCGGTGGGGATGTGCAGGATCCGCACGGCGGAATCCGTGGTGTTCACGCTCTGGCCGCCCGGTCCGGACGACCGGAAGACGTCGATCCGGAGATCCTTTTCGGGGATGTCGATCTCCACCTTTCCGGCCTCCGGCAGCACGGCGACCGTCGCCGTGGAGGTGTGGATCCGCCCCCCGGTTTCGGTCACCGGGATCCGCTGAACGCGGTGCACGCCGCTCTCGTACCGCAGCCGGCGATAGACGCCGGAGCCCTGCACGCCGAAGACGATCTCCTTGAACCCGCCCAGGTCGGACGGGCTGATCGAGAGCGGTTCGACCTTCCAGCCCCGGGAGTCCGCATAGCGCTGGTACATCCGGTAGAGATCGCCCGCGAAAAGCGCGGCCTCCTCCCCGCCGGTTCCGGCGCGGATCTCGACGATCGTGTTGCGATCGTCGTTCGGATCCGGCGGAACGAGCCCGCGCCGCACGGCGCCGCGCAGTTTCTCGACGCGTCGTTCCAGTTCCTCGACCTCGCTGCGCACGAGTTCGAGGAACTCCGGATCCTCCGCGGGTTCCTGGAGCAGGCGCCGGTTCTCGGCGAGCTGCATCTCGGCCTCTTCGAGAGACTCCATGTCCCGGAGCAGGGCGCTGATCCGGGAATGTTCCCGGGCCAGTTCCCGGTAGCGATCGGGATGGGAATGCACCCCGGGATCGCCCAGGGCGCCCTCGATCTCCTCGAGCCGCGCCCGGATCTTTTCGACCGGGGGAATCATGCGCTCTCGAACGGCTCCGCGGGGCCGCTTCTATTTCAGGCCGTAACGCCGTTTGAACCGTTCCACGCGGCCCGCGGTGTCGACGTACTTCTGCTGTCCCGTGAAGAAGGGATGGCACTTCGAACAGATGTCCACCTTCAGATCCTTCACGGTCGCGCGCGTCTTGAACTGAGCGCCGCAGGCGCACGTGATCGTCGTCTCGTAGTATTCGGGATGGATCCCTTTTTTCATCGTCTCGTTCCTTCGTTCTCTTCCCGCATCTCCGCGTCCCGCGGGGGAAACGGGATTCGTCGTCGTCGCCCTCCCCGTTGCGGAAGGCCGGGGGACGCTATTCCAGGCCGCGCAGCACGAGGGTGGCGTTGTGTCCGCCGAACCCGAGCGAGTTGCTCAGGGCGGTGCGGATCTTCCGGCTGCGGCTTTCGTTGGGAACATAGTCCAGATCGCAGTCCGGATCCGGATATTCGTAGTTGATCGTGGGCGGGATGATGCCTTCCTGCAGGGCCTTGGCGCAGGCGGCGGCCTCGATCCCGCCCGCGGCCCCGAGGAGATGTCCCGTCATGGATTTCGTGGAACTGACCGGCACGCGGTAGGCGTGCTCGCCGAGGACGGCCTTGATCGCCTCGGTCTCGAAACGGTCGTTCAGGGGCGTCGAGGTGCCGTGGGCGTTGATGTAGTCCAGATCGGCCGGATCGAGCTGCGCCTCTTCCATGGCCTCCCGCATGCACCGGGCGGCGCCTTCGCCGCCGGGGGCCGGCTGGGTGATGTGATACGCATCGCCGGTGGCGCCGTAGCCGGCCAGTTCGCAGTAGATGCGCGCCCCCCGTTTCCGGGCGTGCTCGATCTCCTCCAGCACGACGACCCCTCCGCCCTCGCCCATGACGAATCCGTCCCGTTCGCGGTCGAAGGGGCGGCTCGCCTTTTCGGGTTCGTCGTTGCGGGTGCTCATGGCCTTCATGGCGCAGAACCCCGCGAAGCCGAGGGCGGTCAGCGGCGCTTCGGCGCCCCCGGCGATCATGACGTCGGCGTTGTCGTGCTTGATGAGCCGGAAGGATTCGCCGATGGAATGCGAGGCGGTGGCGCAAGCGGTCGTCACGCACATGTTCGGACCGCGGTACCCGTGCCGGATCGAAATGAACCCCGAGGCCATGTTCACGATCATCATGGGGATCATGAAGGGGGAAACCCGCCGGGCGCCCTTTTCCTCGAGCAGATCGTACTGGGTTTCCAGGGTCCCCAGACCGCCGACCCCGGATCCGACGATGACCCCCACGCGGTTCGGATCCAGCTTCCCGGGATCCAGGCCGGCGTCTTCGATCGCCAGATCCGACGCCGCCACCGCGAAATGGCAGAAGCGGTCCAGCCGGCGGACTTCCCGCGGCGTTAACCATCGCGAGACGTCGAAATCCGGCATCTCGGCGGCGATCTTGGTATCGAACCGCTCGACGTCCGTCCCCCGCACACGGGTGATCCCGCATCGTCCCTCGACGAGGCTCGACCAGAATTCGTCGATCCCCGTGCCCAGAGACGACACCGTTCCCAGCCCGGTGATCACCACCCTGCGTTCGCTCATGAAACCCCGTCCCGCTTCCCCGGAACCCGTCCGGGACCGGGGGATCAGCCGTCCGATCCCTCGGTCTTCTTCTCGATGTAGGCGATCACGTCCCCGACGCTCGTCAGCTTCTCGGCGTCCTCGTCGGGGATATCGGCGCCGAAGGCCTCTTCGAACGCCATGACCAGTTCCACGACATCCAGGGAATCCGCGCCGAGGTCTTCCACGAACTTCGCCTCGGGCTTCACCTGGTCGGGATTCACGCCCAACTGTTCCACGATGATCTCTTTGACCTTTTCCGCAGTCTCCATACTCGGTTCCTCCTGGCTGGTTGCCGGGATCTCCTCCCCCGGGGGGAGCCGCGATCTCCGGATCCGGCTACATCACCATGCCGCCGCTGACGTTCACGACGGTTCCTGTCACATACGAAGACAATTCCCCCGCAAGGAAGAGCGCCGCGCGGGCGATATCCTCCGGTTGCCCCAGCCGCGCCAACGGAATCCGGCTCAGCAACTCGTTCCTCGCATCCTCCCCCAGTTTCGCCGTCATCGCCGTCTCGATGAACCCCGGGGCGATCGCGTTGACCAGGATGTTCCGGCCGGCCATCTCCCGGGCCAGGGATTTCGTGAACCCGATCAGGGCCGCCTTCGACGCCCCGTAGTTGCACTGGCCCGCGTTGCCCATCAGACCGATCACCGAACTGATGTTGATGATCCGGCCGGAGCGGGCCCGCATCATCGGACGGATGACCTCGCGCGACATCAGGAAGGCCCCGTTGAGATTCACGTCGATCACCGCGTGCCAGTCCTCGTCCTTCATCCGCATCAGCAGACCGTCCCGGGTGATCCCGGCGTTGTTCACCAGGATGTCGATCCGGTTCCAGCGTTCCAGGACCCCGGCAACCGTCTCCTTCACCTGCGCCGGATCGGTCACGCTGGCGACGGCCTCGAGGGCCTCCGCCCCGGCGGCTCGAACCGCCTCGGCGGTCTCCTTCACCGGTCCTTCCGCAAGGTCCACGCAGGCGATCCGGGCTCCCTCGGCGGCGAAGCGCAGGGCCATCGCCCGTCCGATCCCGCCTCCCGCGCCCGTGATGATCGCGACCTGATCCTGCAACATCCTGCCCATGGTCAACGCTCCCCCGATTCCGCCGCGAAGACTTCCGCCGCCGCGGCCACCTCCCGCGAAGCTCCGATCGTATGGGCCTCGGCGTTCCTGTCAATCCTGCGCAGCAGCCCGGCAAGCACGCCCCCGGGTCCGAACTCCAGGTACGGACCCCAGTTACGCTTCAGGCAGGACCGCATCGAATCCTCCCACAACACCGGCGAAACGAGCTGCCGGACCAGGGAAACCCGGAAGGTTTCCGGATCCGTCTCGGGCTGCGCGGTCACGTTGCAGACCACCGGAAAGGCCGGGGGCCGCATCTCCACGCCGGCCAGGGCCGATTCCAATCCCTTCGCCGCCGGTTCCATCCAGCGGGAATGATACGCGCCGGCCACGTCGAGCATGACGGCCCGGCGCGCCCCCCGCGCGCGCGCCAGCTCGGCGGCGCGCGCGACGGCCTCCTTCGGCCCCGAGAGAACGATCTGCCCGGGGGCGTTCCGGTTGGCCACGTCCACGCCGGCCTCCGCGGCCACGGCCTCGACCGCCTCCGGCGCCAGCCCGATCACCGCCGCCATCCCCCCCTCGACGCGGTCGCACGCCTCCTGCATCAGCCGCCCCCGAAGCCGCACCAGCCGCAAGCCGTCCTCGAAGGAAAACACCCCCGCGGCCGCCAGCGCCGAGAACTCGCCGAGGCTGAGCCCGGCGGCGGCCGCCGGTTGCGGCGGATCGACCCGTTCCCTCCAGGCCGCCAACGCCGCGAGCGAGGCGACGAACAGGGCAGGCTGGCAGTTCTCGGTGCGGGTCAACTCCTCCTCGGGCCCTTCGAAACAGAGCCGGGAGATCGGAAACCCCAGGACACGGTCCGCCTCGGCGAAGAGATCCCGGGCCGCCGGGAAATCCTCCGCCAGGGAACGGCCCATGCCGACTTCCTGCGCGCCCTGACCGGCGAAGAGCCAGACGGCGCGATCGAGTGACGAACCCATTCGGCTCCCTCCCCCCCTTCCCCTACCAGTGCACCAGGGTGGCGCCCCAGGTCAGCCCGCCTCCGAAAACCAGGAAGAGCACGAGGTCTCCGGTCCGGATTCGTCCTTCCCGAACGGCCTCGTCGAGGGCCACCGGCACCGTCGCGGCCGACATGTTCCCGTAGCGATCCACGTTGTTGTAGAAGCGATCCAGAGGGATCCCGAGCTTGTCGCTGATCGCCTGGATGATCCGGATGTTCGCCTGGTGCGGGATCACCCAGTCGATGTCGTCGACGTCCAGCCCGGTCTTCTCCAGGACGTTCTCCGCGGCCTGGGCCATCGCCTGGATCGCCTGGCGGAAAACGCCGCGGCCGGCCATCTGGAGGTAGTGCATCCCCTTGCGGACCGTTTCTTCCGACGCGGGGTGGAGCGATCCGCCCCCGGGCAGCTTGAGGATGTCGGCCTGGCCGCCGTCGGAACCGAGACAGGTCGCCAGGATCCCCAGCGAAGGGGATCCCTTCTCCGCAGGACGGAGCACGGCCGCGCCCGCGCCGTCTCCGAACAGCACGCAGGTGCCCCGGTCGTTCCAATCCACGATCGCCGAGATCTTCTCGGCGGCGATCACCAGGATCGTGTCCATGGATTCCGTGGCGATGAACTGGGCGCCGACGTCCAGGCCGTAGACGAACCCCGAGCAGGCGGCCTCCAGATCGAAGCACGCCGCCCCGGGGGCGCCGATCCGATCCTGGACGAGACACGCCGTGGCCGGGAACACCATGTCGGGCGTGATCGTGGCCACGATGATCATCTCGACCTCCGCCGGATCGACCTTCGCCGCCTCCAGCGCCCGACGGGCCGCTTCGGTCCCGAGATGGGACGTCGCCACGCCCTCCCCGGCGATCCGGCGTTCCCGGATGCCGGTTCGGGTGACGATCCATTCGTCGGAGGTCTCCACCATCTCTTCGAGATCGTGGTTGGTCAGGATCCGTTCCGGCAGAAAGCGGCCGGTCCCCGCGATGACCACGGGCCGGAGTTTCCTCTCCCGGCGGAGCCGTTCGATCTTCTCAGGAGCGCAGCGCGGCATAAGCACGTTCCAGTTCTTCGCTGATCCGCCGGTTCACCTCGTGGCTCTCGTAGCGAAGCGCGGCGTGGATGGCGTTGCAGATGGCCTTGGGCGAAGAGGAACCGTGGGCGATGATGCACGTCCCCCGGATCCCGAGCAGGGGCGCCCCCCCGTACTCGGCGTAATCCCCGCGCCGCGCGATCGAGCGGAACGCCCCTCGGGCCAGCGCGGCGCCCAGCATCCGCACCGGATTGCGGGTCAGCTCCTCCCGGAGCCACCGCTGCATGGCCGAGGCGACGCTCTCGCTGGTCTTCAGGACGACGTTGCCGACGAACCCGTCGCAGACGACGACGTCGACGTTCCTCTCGAACAGATCCCGTCCCTCGACGTTCCCCACGAAGTTCAACGGGGCCCGTTCCAGCATCGCGAAGGTGCCGCGGGTCAGGTCGTTCCCCTTGGCCTCCTCCTCCCCGATGCTCAACAGGCCGATCTTCGGGTCGGGGCGACCGATCACCTCGTGTACGAAAATCGATCCCATCACGGCGAACTGGAAGAGGTGGTCGGCCTTGCAATCGATGTTCGCGCCCGCGTCGATCAACAGGAACCCGCCCTGGGGGGAAGGCAGAAACGTTCCGATGGCCGGGCGGAGGACCTGTTCCAGCGTGCGGAGTTTGATCTTGGTGGCCACCACCACGGCTCCCGTGTTCCCGGCCGACACCACGGCCTCGGCCTCCCCCTTCTTCACCAGGTCCACCGCGCGCGCGATCGACGAATCCTTCTTGCGGCGCAGGGCCAGGGTCGGGCTCTCCCCCATCTCGACCTTCTGCGAGGCGTGGACCACCCGGACCCGTTCGGCCGGATGCTCATGGCGCGACAGTTCGGCCCGGACCCGTTCGGCGTCTCCGACCAGGATCAGTTCCCGAATCCCGTCGTATTTCCGGACGGCCTCGACCGACCCGGACACGACGGCCTCGGGGGCGTAATCGCCCCCCATGGCGTCCACGGCGACTCTCATCTCGCAAGGGGATTCCGGTCAGTCCTCGTCGACCTCGATCGTGATGACCTGCCGGCCGTTGTAGGTGCCGCAAGCGAGACAGACCCTGTGCGGGAGTTTCGGTTCGCCGCAGCTCGGGCAAACGGAGAGCCCGGGGGCCGCCGGGCGGTTGGCCGCCCGCCGCTTTCGGACCTTCATCCTGGATTTCCGCTTCTTGGGTACAGCCATGACGGGACTCCTGTGGGAAAGGGGCGGTTCGAACTCCCGGATCCGCCGCCGCACAACAACACAAATACAGAACCCGACGCGTTCCCTCCGGAAAACCCCTACAACTCCAGGGAGTCGAGGGCCGCCCAGGGGGAACCGCCTTCGTCACGTTTACAGTCACAAGGTCCGTCGTTGAGATTCGCGCCGCAGGTGGAACACAACCCCTTGCAGTCGTCCCGGCAGAGAACCTTGTGAGGCAGCGCGAGAATCATATCTTCGCGGATCATCGGGGTCAAATCCACCGGTCCCGCCCCGACGGCCCCTTCGAACATGCGCAGGAACGATCCGACGCGCACTGGCATCTCGAACCATTCCGCGCACCGGTCGCAGACCATGAGCACGACCGTCTCCAGCGTGCCCGTCACCAGGAGATCCCGGCCCGTCCGCTGGACGCGGAGCCGGTAGCGCACCGGGGCCTCGAAGCGCAGGGAATCTTCCCCTTCCATCCCGAAACCGTCCGACGGGACCTCGCCCGCCAGCTCCGCCTCGAGGTCCCGGCCCAGGATCTTCGGATCCAGGACGATCAACACGGCTCGGCCCTCACCCGTTTTCGAATCCGCTCGATGATCCCCTCGGGGACGAAGGGCGCGATGTCCCCCCCAAGTCGCGCGATCTCGCGCACGACGCTGGAACTCAGGTACGTGTAGGCCTCGTCCGGCACCAGGAAATACGTTTCGATCTCCGGGGCCAGCTTCCGATTCATCAGGGCCATCTGGAACTCGAATTCGAAGTCCGAGATCGCCCGCAACCCCCGCACGATGACCGTGGCGCCCCGCTTGTGCAGATAGTCCACCAGCAATCCCCCGTGCCGGTCGATTTCGACGTCGGGCAGATGCGTCACGTTCTCCCGCAACATCTCGATCCGTTCGTCGATGCTGAAAAGGGGCTTCTTCCGCGGGTTCGTCGCGACCATCACGATGAGGCGTCCGAAGGTCCGCACGGCCCGTTCGATGACGTCGAGATGTCCGTTGGTGACGGGATCGAAGGTTCCGGGGTAGACGGCGAGCGCTGTTTCGGCCATGACAATGATTCTCTTCAGGTTTCCTGTCCGGTCCCCGGTACCGGCCCCGCGCGGTCCGACCGGGAGACGCGGGCGCCCTCCCCGGGAACCGGCACGGTCTCCGCCGGGCGGTAGATCGTCAGTTCCGTGCTTCCATACCGATGATGGCGGACGACGTCCAGCCCGGCAACGGTTTCCGGCGCCCCGCCGGCCCCGTGTTCCACCACCAGTCGCCCCCCCCGCCCGAGGAGACCCCGCGCCGCCACCGACTCGACGACCCCGGCCGCTTCCCCGGATGCGTAGGGAGGATCGGCGAAGATCAGGTCGAAACATCTTCCGGCGCGCTCCAGGCGGCGCAACGCGTCCCGGACCTCCGCGCGCATGATCTCGATCCCTTCGCGGGAAAAACCGCGGCGGACCAGTTCCTCGACGTTGGCCCGCAGGATCCGCAACACCCGGGGATCCCGTTCGACGAAGACGACCGATCGCGCGCCCCGCCCGGCCGCTTCCAACCCCAGGCTGCCGCTGCCCGCATAGAGATCCAGCACCTCGGCCCCGGACACCCTCCGCCCCAGCGACGAGAAAAGGGCCTCCCGCACCCGGTCCGTCGTCGGCCGGGTCCGTTCCCCCCGCGGCACGGTCAGGCGCATCCCTTTCGCCCATCCGCCGGTGATTCTCATCGCCCCTCTTTTCCCCCGGCACCTCTTGATTCAACCCCCGCGGGGCCCTATGATACGCCTTCCCTCGTGCTCAGGGAACGTCGGGCCGGCGCTTCTTCGAACGGTTCGCCGATGCACGGATACAGGAGCTTGTCATGTCCAAGGTATGCGATATCTGCGGGAAAGGCCCCGCCACCGGCAACAGCATCACCAGACGGGGTCTGGCCAAGAAGAAGGGCGGAATCGGCCTGCACACCACCGGCGTGAACCGCCGCCGTTTCCTTCCCAATCTCCAGCGCATCAAGGTCCGCGTCAACGGCGCGACCAAGACCCTCCGCGTCTGCACCCGGTGCATCAAGTCGGGCAGGGTCGCCAAGGCCTGACCCGCCCCGCGTTTCCGGTCCCCCTCGGCTACGCCCTTCGTCCGGCGGGCCGGACCGCCTCCACCTCGAGCCGGATTTCCCCCGGTCCCCGGTACGTGTCCGCGCGGATCCGGACGGCCACGTCCAGTCGGTCGGAGGCGAAATCCGCCGGATCCCGGTTCCAGGCCACGGCCCCGATCTCCCCGCAGTCGTCCCGGATCCGCAGGCGCACGTGCCGCCCCTCGCGCCCCATCGGGCGCACGTCGAAGGCGCGGACGTCTCTCAGCCCGAAGACCGGCTCGGGGTTTCCCGAACCGAACGGGCGCAGCTTCTCCATCTCCTCCAGCAGATCCATCGACAGGTCGTCGATCCGCACGACCGACTCGACCCGCACCGTAGGGGCCAGCTCCGCCGGATCCGTCCGCCGCGAGACCGCCGCCTCGAACCGCCGCCGGAATTCCCCGATCCGGTCCGCCCGCAGGGTCACGCCCGCCGCCATCGGATGTCCCCCGAATCTCTCGAAGACGTCCCCGCATTCCCGCAGCCGGTCCACCAGGGGAACCTCCCGCACCGATCGACCGGAGCCCCTCGCCATTCCCTCGTCATCCAGGGAAAGGACGAACGCGGGCAGATAGAACCTGCGGGCCAGCCGCGATGCGACGATTCCCACCACCCCCGGATGCCATCCCCTGCGCCCCACGATGATGCCCGCGGGCCGCCGGTCCCCGTACACCCGGGCGATCTCCTCTTCGGCCTGCCGCGTCACCGTCTCCTCCAGCTCGCGGCGTTCCCGGTTCTTCCCCTCGAGACGGGAAGCGATCTCCCCCGCGACGTCCGCATCTTCCTCTTCGAGCAGGCGCAACGAGGCCGTCGCATCGTCGAGCCGTCCCATCGCGTTGAGCCGCGGCGCCAGGCCGAACCCGACGTGGTGCGTCCGGAACGGCGGGCGGATCCCGGCCTTCTCGATCAGAACCCGCAACCCGATTCTCGGGGTGTTCTCCAGCCGGCGCAGCCCGTGGCGCACCAGGACGCGGTTCTCCCCGAGCAGCGGAACCACGTCGGCCACCGTGCCGAGGGCCACCAGGTCGAGTTCCTGCCGCAGATCGATCTCCGAACCCGCCGGATCGCCCCGGCGCCGCGCCCGCGCGACGAGGGCGTGGGCCAGCTTGAAGACGACGCCCACCCCGGAAAGGGATTCCGCCCCCGCCGGCGCGCCGAGTTTCGGATTCAGCACCGGCCCCGCCGGACGCAGGTTCTCCGGAGGATCGTGATGATCGGTGACGACCACGTCGATCCCGCGCCCCGCCGCCTCCCGCACCCGGTCCTCGGCGCGGATCCCGCAATCGACGGTGAGGACGAAATCCGCGCCGGTCTCTTCCACGCACCGTCGCAGGGCCTCCGCCGACAGTCCGTACCCTTCCTCGGCGCGCAGCGGCAGAAAGACGCGAACGTCCCCTCCCAGCCGGCGCAGGACGGAGGCGGCCAGCGCCGCCGCCGTCACGCCGTCCACGTCGTAGTCGCCGAAGACGGCGATCCGGCGTCCCGACCGCAGGGCCGATTCGACGGCGTCCGCGGTCTCGGGCATCCCCGCGATCGCCTCCGGCGGAGAAAGCGAGGCCAGGCGGGGTTCCAGGAAATCCGCGGCGGCCGACGGATCCGCCAGTCCCCGGCCGATCAGCACCTCGGCGACCGGCCGCGGGATTCCTAGCTCCCCGGCGAGACGGCCGGCGCCGGGCATCCCCCCCTCGGGAGGCAATGCCCAGCGAACCGCCGGCCGCGGAATCATGCCGACGCGCCCCCGGTTATTTCTTCTTCTCGCGGTGCATCAGCAGGACGACCGGGCTGGCGACGAAGATCGACGAATACGTGCCGACCACGATGCCGACCAGCAGCGCGAAGGCGAAATCGTTGATCACCCCGCCGCCGAAGAGGTAGAGCGTCAGGACCACGAGCAACGTCGTCAGCGAGGTGATCAGCGTCCGGCTGAGCGTCTCGTTGATGCTCTGGTTCATGAGGTCGATCAGCGACTTCCGCTTCCCCGAGATGGCCATGTCCTCGCGGATCCGGTCGAAGACGACGATCGTATCGTTCAGGGAATACCCGATGATCGTCAGCAGCGCCGCCAGCAGCGGCAGCGACAGGTACCGGCCGGTGACGGCGATCGCCCCCAGCGTGATCAACACGTCGTGGGCCAGCGCCACGATCGCCCCGATCGCGAAGGCGAACTCGAATCGCCACGAGATGTAGATGAGGATCCCCACCAGGGACAACGCCATCGCCCAGACCGCCTTCTTGCGGAGTTCCTTCCCGACGGTCGCCCCGACGATGTCGAGCTGCTGGCGGCTGAACCCGACGTCCGGGAACCGGGCGACCAGGATGTCGTCGATCTTCTCGGCCTCGTCCTGGTTCGGCGTGCGGATCTCCACCAGGTGCATTCCCTCGGTGTTCTTCTTGTACTGGACACGGATCTTGGTCAGCCCGGCGTCCACGAGGGTCTTCTCGATCTCGTTCGCCGGCACGGTCCTGTCGACGCTGAAGGTCACCGCCACGCCGCCGGTGAAATCGACCCCGAAGTTGTCGTCGCCCCGCATGGCGAAGACGACCATGCCGACCACGATCAGCAGCAGGGACAGTCCGAAGGCCAGCTTCCGTTTGCCGAGAAAGTCGAAGCTGGGGTTGCGGATCAACGACAGCATCCGCAGCCGTTTGACCAGGTTGAACTCCAGCAGCCATTCGAACCCGACGCGGGTGACCACCAGGGCCGTGAACATGCTGGCCAGGATCCCGACGCTCAGGGTGATCGCGAACCCCCGGACCGGACCCGATCCGAAGTATCCGAGGATCACCGCCGTCAGCAGCGTCGTCACGTTCGCGTCGAAGATCGTCGAGAACGCCTTCTCGTATCCGGCGAAGATCGCGCTGCGGATCCTCTTGGCCGCGGCCTGTTCCTCGCGGATCCGCTCGTAGATCAGCACGTTGGCGTCCACCGCCATGCCGATCGTCAGGATGATCCCGGCGATGCCCGGAAGGGTGAGATTCGGCCGGAAGAGCGCCAGCACGCCGAAGATCAGGACGATGTTCATGATCAACGCCCCGTCGGCCAGCATCCCCGCGAGCATGTAGTAGACCAGCACGAACACCATCACCAGCGCCATGCCGGACAACCCGGCGATCAGCCCGCCCCGCACGCTCTCGCGTCCCAGGGAGGGATCCACGCCCCGTTCCTCGATGATCTCGATCGGGGCGGGCAGGGCGCCCGAGCGCAGGACGATCGAAAGCGCCTGGGCCTCCTCCTGGCTGAAGGACCCCCGGATGATCGCCTCCCCTCCCGGAATCTCCTCCTCGATCACGGGCGCCGAATAGACCTTTCCGTCGAGAACGATCGCCATGCGCCGTCCGACCCGGCCCGGGTTCATCGTCCCGCCGGGCGCGTATTTCCGGGTGGTGTTGGCGAAGAGAATCGCCCCCTTCCGGTTGAAGGAGAGCGTCACGTAGGGGGTCCCGGTCATCTGGTATTCGATGCCGGCGTTCTTGAGATACTGGCCCGTGAGTTCCGGGCGGATCTCGACCCAGAGGATTTCCTCGGTCTTCTCGCCGAGGTGTTCCTCGACGAGCTTCTTCTTTTCGTACCCGGCCGGGGGAACGAAATCGGGGTCTTTCATGTGCGCCACGAGCCAGTCGTTCGACTCGTGCACCATCCGGAATTCCAGGTAGGCGGCCCGCTTCAGCAGATCGCGGACGGCTTCCTTCTCCAGCTCGGAGACGCCGGGGAGTTTCACGATGATCCGGTCGGCGCCCTCCCGGTAGATCTCCGGTTCCGCCAGGCCGTACTGGTCGACGCGGTTGCGGATGATCTCCAGGGCCCGCTGCGGCGCGTCCTGCAGGGCGGACTTGTCGCGGATCTCCTCGGTCTTCACCCGAAGGACGAACTCCGTTCCGCCGCGCAGGTCGAGGCCGAGGCGGATCCGGGGCGCCGACTTCTTGTGGATGTAGGCGATCACCTGCCGGTTGTCCTTGAACTTCGGGAAATAGCGGGTCAGATCGACATCCCGCTCCTCGGCCAGGTTGCGCAGGACGATTCCCGGGTCCTTGCCGGAATCCTGGACCGCCGCGCGCGTGTCGGCGATGAGTTGCTGGAGAACCGCGTCCTGGTTCCGCGCGCTCTTCTCGAAGACCACGAGGAAATCCTTCCCGCCCGGCGGGTAGACGGCCGCCACGCAGGCGACCAGGACCACGGCGATCACGATCGTTTTCCAGATAAGGGCCTTGTTCATCGTTTTTTCGTTTCTTCCATTCAACGGTTCGGTTCGAGGACCGGCGCCGACCGGATCCTACGACGTTCTTTCCTCTCCACCCGCAGGCCGCGTCACGCTGGCGACGGAGTTCTTGGTGATCTCCACCTTCACCCCGTCGGCGATGCGCACCGTGAAGGTGTTCTCCTTCACGTTGGTCACCACGCCGAGCAATCCGCCGGACGTGACGATCTGATCGCCCTTGCGGATGGATTCGAGCATCTGCTGATGCTCCTTCTGGCGCTTCTGCTGGGGCCGGATCAGCAGAAAGTAGAAAACGGCGAAGAGAAGGACCAGCGGCACCATCGACGCCCACGGAGGCGGCGCCGACTGCCCCTGCGCCGCCCCGAGCGTCCCCGCGACATTCAGAATCATCTCATCCATGGAACGTTCTCCCCCTGCCGGAGGCCGAAGGCCCCCGGGCGTCTTCCCCCGCACGCCCGCCGCGGGCCGGCGCCGGGGTCTCCTCTTCTTCCGCGAGGAGGTCCGCGGCCCCGCCTTCGGCGAAGCTCTTCGCGAACCGCGCGTAATCGCCCCGTTCGACGGCGCGGCGCACGGCCCGCATCAGTTTCATGTAGAAGTGGATGTTGTGCAGCGTCAGAAGCCGCGGTCCCAGGATCTCCCCGGTGTTGAAGAGATGCCGGATGTAGGCCCGGCTGAATCCCCGGCAGGCTTCACATGCGCATCCTTCCTCGATCGGCCGCGGATCCTCGCGGAACCGCCCGGCCTTGATCGGAATCGTCCCCGCGGCGGTGTACGCCGTCCCGTTGCGCCCGAGCCGGGTCGGCAAGACGCAGTCGAACATGTCGACGCCCCGCGCCACCGAGGCCACGATCTGCCCGGGCGTCCCGGTGCCCATCAGGTAGCGCGGCCGATCCTCGGGCAGCCACGGGACCGACATCTCGAGTCCCGCGTACATCTCCTCCTCGGATTCCCCGACGCTCAACCCTCCCACGGCATAGCCGTCGAAGCCCATCTCCGCGAGGGCCTCCGCGCAGCGCCGCCGCTGATCCGCGTGCAGGCCGCCCTGCACGATGCCAAAGACCATCTGCCCCGCCGGTCGCGGAGCCGTTCTGCAAAGAGCCGCCCATGCTAGAGACCGATCCACCGCCGCGCAAGCCGTTTCCCGGTCGCAGGGATACGGCGTGCATTCGTCGAAGACCATCGCGATGTCGGAACCGAGATCGGCCTGGATCCGCATCGCCTCCTCCGGCCCGAGAAAATGGGGGGAACCGTCGATGTGGGAACGGAAATGCACCCCCTCGGCCGTGATCCTGCGCAGGGATTCCAGGCTGAAGACCTGGTACCCGCCGCTGTCGGTCAGGATCGGCCCGTCCCATCCCATGAACCGGTGCAACCCGCCCAGTTTCCGGATCGTGTCCGACCCGGGACGCAGCGAGAGATGGTAGGTGTTGCCCAGGACGATCTGCACGCCCAGTTCCCGCAGCTCCCGCGGGGAAAGGGCCTTCACCGTGCCGCGCGTGCCGACCGGCATGAAAACCGGAGTCTCGACGATCCCATGGACCGTGTGCAGCCGGCCGCGCCGCGCCCCGGTCCCCGGGTCGACCGCCAGCCGTTCGAACCCGGTCTTCATCAATCCGATTCCCCGGCGCCGACGAAGTGACAGGCCGCCCGGTGCCCCCGATCGATCGCGCGCAGCTCCGGGATTTCCCGGCGGCACCGTTCAACGGCCATCGGACAACGCGGATGAAACGGACACCCCGCGGGCGGGTTCACCGCCGAAGGCACGTCTCCCTCCAGCACGATCCGACGCACACCGTCCGCCGGGTCCGGCGAAGGCACCGCCGAAAGCAGGGCGCGCGTGTAGGGATGCAGCGCGCCGGTCGTGAGATGGTCCGCGGGGATCTCTTCCATGATTCGTCCCAGGTACATTACGAAGATCCGGTCGCTGAGATGTTCCACCACGGCCAGATCGTGAGAGATGAACAGATAGCTCAGACCGCGCGTTTCTTTCAGTTCCATCAGCAGATTCACGATCTGGGCCTGCACCGAGACGTCCAGCGCCGAAACCGGTTCGTCCGCCACGATCAGCCTCGGATCCACCGCCAGCGCGCGCGCGATCCCGATCCGCTGCCGCTGGCCGCCGCTGAACTCGTGCGGGAACCGCGGCGCCGCCGATCCGTCCAGGCCGACCGCCTCGAGCAGCTCCGCCACCCTCCTCCGGCGTTCCGCGCGCGTCGGAAAGATCCGGTGGATCGCCAGCGGTTCCTCGATCGCCCGGCCGACCGAGATCCGCGGATTCAACGAACCGTACGGATCCTGGAAGATCATCTGGACCCGCCGCCGGAACCGCCGGCGCGCCGCCCCCCGCAGTCGGGTCGGGTCCGCCCCTTCGAACCGCACCCGGCCGGACGCGATCGGCGTCAGCCCGGCGATCGCCCGGCCCAGCGTCGTCTTGCCGCAGCCGCTCTCGCCGACCAGGCCGACGACCTCCGCCGCCCCGATCGAGAGATCGACGCCGCGCACCGCCCGCAGGACCGTCTTCCGGGCGATTCGGAAGACGACGTTCAGGGCCCGGACTTCCAGAAGGGGCATCGAACTCTCCATTTCTCCTCCTCGCGGACGAAGAGCCACGGCGGCGGCCGCGTTCCGCACTCCTGCCGCGCCGCCGGACAGCGGGGCGCAAACGCGCAGCCCGAAGGCATCCGCGCCGGGTCCGGCACCATGCCCGGGATCGGATCCAGACGTTCGCCCCGGCGGCCCAACCGCGGAATCGCGCGCAGCAACGCCCGCGTGTAGGGGTGCGCCGGCCGTTCCAGAACGCGGCGCGTCGGGCCTTCCTCGACGATCGTTCCCGCGTACATCACGGCGACCTTCTCCGACAGCCCCGCCACGATCCCCAGGTTGTGCGTGATCAGAAGCAACGACATCCCGCGCCGGGCGCAGAGTTCCGCCAGCAGATCCAGCAACTGCGCCTGGATCGTCACGTCCAGGGCCGTCGTCGGTTCGTCCGCCACCAGCAGATCCGGCCGGGGCGCCAGCGCCATCGCCGTCATCACCCGCTGCTGCATCCCCCCGCTGAGCTCGTGCGGCCACGAGCGAATCCTCCGTTCCGGGTCCGGAATCCCCACCGAACGCAACAGGTCCGCCGCCTCGCCCCGCGCCGCCGACCGGGAGACCGGCCGGTGCACCCGGATCGCCTCCACGATCTGCGCCCCGATCCGCATCACGGGGTTCAACGACGACGCCGGTTCCTGGAAGATGTAGGCGATGCCGGCGCCCCGCAGCCGCCGCAACGCCGGCGGGGACATCTCCCGGACCTCTTCCCCGCGGAACCGGATCGATCCCCCGATCCATCGGGCGGGCGGTTCGGGCAGGAGACGGGCCAGGGAAAGCGCGGTGACCGTCTTGCCGCAGCCGCTCTCGCCGACCAGCGCCATCCGCTCGCCGCGGCGCAGTTCGAACCCCACGCCCCGCAACACCCGCGTCGTGCCCTCCCCCGTGTCGAACGAGAGATCCAGATCCCTCACCTCCAGCAGGGGCCCGTTCTTCGGGTTCGTCACGGCTCCGACACCCCCCGCAGCCTCGGGTCCAGCGCGTCGCGCAGGGCGTCCCCGAAGATGTTGAAGGCCAGCACGATCAGGAAGATCGCCACCGACGGTCCCGCCAGTTCCCACCAAACCCCCTGCCAGAGCCGGAGCTTGGCGTTGGAGATGAGGATCCCCCAGCTCGGCTCGCCCTGCACCCCGATGCCCAAGAAACTGAGGATGACCTCCGTCATGATCGCCGCCCCGAACCGCAGGGTGAAGTTGATGACCACCAGATGAAAGACGTTCGGCAGGATGTGCACGAACATCACCCGGAACGGGCCCGCGCCCAACCCCCGCACGGCCAGCACGTAGGGCCGTTCCCGATGCTTGATGAACTCCGCGCGGATCAGCCGCGAGAGCCCCACCCAGGTGGTCAGACCGATGCCCAGGCAGACCGCCAGCAGCCCCGGCCCGAGGAACCCGTCCACGCCGCCGACGAACCCGCCGAGCCACCCGCCCGCGGCCTGCATCCGGCTCATCCACTGGCGCAACACCATCGAGACGGCGAGAATCAGCAACAGGCCCGGGATCGATGCGAACGTCGAATACAACCAGACGATCAGGTCGTCGATCCTGCCCCCGAAATACCCCGAAAAGGCCCCGAGGAGAACCGCGATCGGGATCGCCACGGCCGAGGTCCCCAACCCGACCACGAAGGCGATCCGCGCCCCCTGCAGGGTCCGCAGCAGGACGTCCCGGCCCAGCCCGTCGGTCCCCAGGGGATGCGCCGGGGACGGCGCCTCGTACCGGTGATCGAAATCGGTGACGTTGTAGGGCGGCGTCCGGTCCAGGGCCCGGTACCGCAGGTACAGCACCTCGCCGGCGGCGGCGATCATCGTGTACAGAACAATCACCCCGAGCGCGGCCATCGCCAGCCGGTTGCGCCGCAACCGCCGCCGCGCGTCCGCCCAGAGCGACCGGGCCTCGATCCCGTCGGCGGGGGCCGACGGCGCATGTTCGATCGCCGTCTTCATCGCAAACGGACCCTCGGGTCGACCATCGCGTAAAGCAGGTCGGTCAGGAGATTGGCGGCGACGAACAGGAGGCTTCCGACGAAGGTGTAGGCCTTGATGATGTCGAAATCCGACGATTGGATCGCGTTGTAGGCCATGTGCCCCAGCCCGGGGATCCCGAAGAAGTTCTCCAGCAGCAGGCTGCCCGTGTAGAGGAACGGCAGGGCCACGACCACCTGGGTCAGGATCGGGATCATCGCGTTGCGCAACACGTGCGCGAACATCACCCGCCCCTGTCCGCATCCCTTCGCACGGGCCGTGCGGACGTAGTCCTGGTTGACCTCGTCGAGCATCACCGTGCGGTAGAAACGCACGTTGGCGCCCAGCCCGCTGATCACGCCGATCAACACCGGCAGGAAGAGGTACCGCACGGACTCGAAACCCCAGATCGGAAAAAGCCGCATCCGGTAGGCCAGCAGGTACTGTCCGACGATGATGTAGACGAGGTAGTTCACGCTCATCAGGGCGACCGACAGGACCAGGATCAGCCGGTCCGGCCAGCGGCCCCGCTGGAAGGCGCAGACCAGCGAAACCGCCACGGCCACGACGAGCCCGATCACGAACATCGGCACCGTCAGCGCCAGCGAGGGGCCGATCCCCGCGGCGACCAGCCGCGAAATGCTCTGGTGCGTCTCGTGCGACGTGCCGAAATCGAAGGTGACGATCTGCCGCAGGTAGAAGAGGAACTGCGAATCCCACGGGCGGTCCACGCCCCGGTCGAGGGAGACGTCGTCCAGGCGGAGTTCCCCGCCGCGGCCTTCGAACCGGATCGAGGCCGGCCGCGCCGCCGGGCCCGTGCGGAAGACCACCTCCCGGGCGGTCCACCCGGGCGAATCGATCGTGCGGACGACCGTTTCCGGCCCTTCGTCGACGACCAGTTTCCAAGATCCGCCCTCGGTCCGCGCCGAGAACCGGAATCGATAGGTCGTCTCCGGCAGCAGATCGAACCCCAGCGGAACCTCGTACCGGACCCCGGCGTCGCCGGCCCGCAGAACGAGGCACCCCGGCGCGCGGGCCCCGTCGCCGGGATCGTGACGGACGTCCTCCGAACGGAACCAGCCGGGGCTGCGGCGGCGGAACGATTCCGGACGGAGGGCCTCGGTCGGCACCCAGCGCCCCCAGAAGAGCGGCTTGTTGTACCCGCGCACCTCGTTGAACTCCTCGATCGAGGCGGCGGAGGCATGCGGCCCGAGAACCTGCAGCGCGGGACTGCCGCCGACGACGTTGAACAGAACGAACGTCACCAGGGCGACCCCGAAGACGGTCGGCACCGCCTGCCAGATCCGGCGGATCGCGTACCGGATCATCGATCGTCCTCCCGGTCGATCCGCCAGAACATCGGCGTGCCGTAGAGAAAATCGTGGGGCTTCACGTTGCGCACCCACGGCTGGTAGAGGCTGAAGCCGAGCGGATGCGAGAGGAAGACCCAGGGACAGTCGTCCAGCACGATCTCCCCCATCCGTTCGTAGAGGGCCGTGCGCTCGGGGCCGTCGGGCATCGTGCGCGCCCGGTCGTAGAGATCGTCGAACTCCGGGTTCTCGTAATTCGTCCGGTTCGGCCCCGGGCTGTGGTTCGGCCCGTAGAAACACTGCAGGAAATTCTGGGCGTCCGGATAATCCGCCACCCAGGAAAGCCGGCAGAGCTGGAACTGCCTGCGGCGGAGTTTCTCGAAGAAGGCGGGACGGCTGCTGTAGTTGGCCGTCAGGACGATCCCGATGCGGTCCAGGTCGTCCGCGAGGAGTTCCACCGACTGGCGTTGTTCGGCGCTGGGCGCGTCGGCGATCTCGATCGACAACCGCAGCCGTTTCCCCGTGGCGGGATCGATCCCGTCCGGATAGCCCGCCTCCTGCAGGAAACGGCGCGCCCGGTCGAGATCGAAGTCCCATCGCCGCGGCCGGTCCGCCAGGGATCCCGGGATCCCCGGCGGAACCGGGCCGTTGGCGGGAATCATGGCCTTCTCGTAGAAGGCGATGTAGCGGTCGATGTCGATGGCGCAACTCACGGCCCGGCGCAGGGCGCGGTTGGTCCCGACCACCGGGTCGTCCATGTTGAACCCGATGTAGATGGTCGACATCTGGGGGCTCTGCATCAGGCGGATCCCGCGCGCCTGCAGACGGGGGGTCAGGGAACGCTGCTCGGTCAGGACCGCGCCGAAGTTGTCGCGCGACACCCCGGAGGCGTCCAGCTCCCCCGCCAGGAACATCAGCCAGGAGGTCGCGGGGTCGCCCACGACGTGGAAGACGACGCGATCGCTCAGCGGCAGGAGCCGGCCGGCGTCCGCGAGAAGACCTTCGGCGGCGTCTCCGGGTTCCCCCTCCGACGGATAGCGCACCTCGCGTCCGCCCGGGCCCCAGTCCGGATTCCGTTCAAAGATCATCCGGTAGTTCCGGCGCCATTCGACGAGCCGGAACGGACCGGTGCCGACGGCCCGGTTCATCAGGTCGTCGCCGTAGGTCTCGACCGCCTCGCGCGGAACGATGCAGGCGTAGTTCATCGCCAGGATCCAGCCGAGCTGCGGATAGGGTTCGGTGAGCCGGATCTCCACGGTCCGCCGATCGACCGCGCGCAACCCCTCGATCTCCTCCGGAACCGGTTCCTCCGGATGAACCAGGATCTTCCGGCGCCATTCCTCCAATCCGACGATCCGGTCCCGCAGCGTCCAGGTCCCGGGCGACTGCGTCCGGGGATCGGCGACGCGCAGAAGCGAACAGACCAGGTCCGACGCCTCCACCTCCCGGCCCCGGCCGCCGGGAAAACAGGGATCGTCCTGGAACCGGATCCCGGCGCGCATCGGGATCCGGACGGTCAGCCCGTCTTCCGAAACCCGGGGCAGGTCGGCCGCCAGGGCCGGTTCCAGCCGGTAGGGTCTCGCCAGGTACGCGTACCGGTACGGGGCCTCGTAGACGAGGCTCAACGCCGAGATCGAGGCCACATCGCTGACGCGCGCCGGATCCAGGCCCGCCACGCGGGCCGCGGGCAGGCGGATCGTCGACGGGGGCGCGTCCGCGAACACGACCGATCCGCAGCAGAGCCAACCGAGAGAAACGACGACCGCCCACGGAACCTTCGGGGTCCCGCGGGCGGTCCGCATCGTGATCTCGGTTCGGATCCCCGACATTCCGTAAGCGTCGGGACGCACACCCGGTTACGGCGCGGTCGGGGTCTCCGGCTCCCCTTGCGATTGCACGTCCACCGACACCTCCGCCGGGGCGGCCTCGGCGGGCGCCGCAGCATCCTGAGCGGGCTGCGGGGCCGCTTCCGTCGTGCCGGGCGCGGCTTCGGCCGGCGGCGGGACTTCGCCTTCCCCGGTCGGCGGGGCCTCCGGCGCCAGGTTCACCGGCGCCGGGGCCGTGAAGGCCGCGTGCGCGCGCAGAGGCGCCAGTTTCGCCAGCGAAAGCGTGGTTACCAGCAGAACGGAGGCGAGCACAACGGTCGCCTTGGTCAGAACGTTCCCCGCCCGGGATCCGAAGACCGTTTCCGTGGCGCCGCCGCCGAAGGTGACCCCGAATCCGCCGGCCTCCTTCGAGGCCTGCATCAGGATCACCACGATCAGCAGTACGGAGGTCAGCACGTGGGCGACGGTCAGAAAGATGACGAGTGCCGTCAGCATGTTTCCATTCTCCTACGAAATCGGGACCGCGCGATTTCCCTTTTCACCGGGCCGCATCGGCGATCGCCGCAAAGGCGTCCGCCTTCAGACTGGCCCCGCCGACGAGCGCTCCGTCGATATCCGCCTGTCCCAGCAGTTCCGCCGCATTCTCCGGTTTCACGCTGCCGCCGTAAAGGATGCGCATCGCCCCGGCGACCTCTTCCCCGAAGATCTCTCCGATCCGTCCCCGGATCGCCGCATGAACCTCCTGGGCCTGTTCGGGAGTGGCCGTACGGCCCGTGCCGATGGCCCAGACCGGTTCGTAGGCGACCACGAGCGACGCGGCCCGCTCCGGCGGCACGTCCCGCAGGCTGCCCTCGACCTGCCCGAGGACCACGTCGAAGGTGGCGCCCTTCTCGCGTTCCTCCAGGGTCTCGCCGACGCAGACGATCGGCCGCAGCCCCGCTTCCAGGGCCGCCAGCGTCTTGGCGTTGACGAACGCGTCGTCCTCGCCGAACCCGTGCCGCCGCTCCGAATGCCCGAGAATGACGTCCCGGCATCCGGCCGCCAGGAGCATGCCCGCGCTGGTTTCGCCCGTGTAGGCGCCTTCCGGCGCGGGATGCATGTTCTGCGCGCCGAGCCGGATCGCCGTATCGGCCAGGACCTCGGCCACGGGGACCAGGGCCGTGAACGACGGGCAGACGACGATCTCGGGATCCGTCGTCGTCCCCAGGCGTTCCTTCAGCGCCCCGGCCAGCTCGACGGCCTCGCCGGGCGTCTTGTTCATCTTCCAGTTGCCCGCAATGATCGTGGTGCGCTGCATCGTCTTCCTTTCGGACCGGCCCCCGGCGCCGGAATCACCCGGCGTCGGTCAACGCGGCCACCCCGGGCAATTCCTTGCCCTCGAGCAGCTCGAGCGAGGCGCCGCCGCCCGTCGAAATGAAGGTGATCCGGTCCGCAAGTCCCGCCTTGTGGATCGCCTTGACCGAATCCCCCCCGCCGATGATCGACACCGCCGCCGATTCCGCCACGGCCCTGGCCACGGCCACCGTCCCGGCGGCGTAGGCGTCGGTCTCGAACTTGCCCATCGGTCCGTTCCAGACGACCATCGCGGCGTCCGCGACGCGGGCCGCGTAGGTCGCCGCCGTCTTCGGGCCGATGTCCAGCCCGATCCATCCGTCCGGGATGTCCGGACCGTCGGTCGTCTTCACCGTGGCGTCGTCTTCGAGGCCGTCGGCGATCACGTGATCTTCCGGCAGCAGGAAGGGAACCGACCGTTCCTTCGCCCTGGCCAGGGTCGCCCGGGCGAGGTCGAGCTTGTCGTCTTCGACCAGGCTGTCCCCGACCGAATGTCCCTGCGCCTTCAGAAAGGTGTAGGCCATGGCCCCGCCGATGATGAATCCGTCGGCCTTCTGCAGGAGATTCTCGATCACGCCGATCTTGTCGGAGACCTTCGCGCCCCCGAGCAGGACCCAGAACGGCCGCTTCGGGTCCGCGATCGCCTTGCCCAGATACTCCAGTTCCCTCTCCAGGAGGAACCCGGCCGCGGCCTGATCGACGAACGCCGCCACGCCCGCGGTGGACGCGTGGGCGCGGTGGGCGCTTCCGAAGGCGTCGTTGACGTAGAGATCGGCCAGGGCCGCCAGCCTGCGGCTGAACTCCTCGTCGTTCGCGGTCTCTTCCGGATGGAACCGCACGTTCTCCAGCAACAACACGTCGCCCGGCCCGAGCCGCTCGACGAGGGCCTCCACCTCCGGGCCGATGCAATCGGGGGCCATCGTCACGGGTTTCCCCAGAAGCTCGGAAAGCCTCTCGGCGACCGGACGCAGGCTGTATTTCGGGTCGGCCTTGCCCTTGGGCCGGCCGAGGTGGCTGGCCAGGATCACCCGGGCCCCCGCATCCACCAGGTACCGGATCGTGTCCAGGGCCGCGCGGATCCGGGTGTCGTCGCTCACCTTCCCGTCGTCGGTCAGCGGAACGTTGAAATCCACCCGGACCAGGACCCGTTTGCCCGCCGGATCGATCTGTCGAATGCTCAGCTTCTTCATCGTCGCCTTTCGCCGTTCGAATCCCGGGGGGGCCGCCGCGGAGACGGCCCCCCGAGTCCGTCGCCTAGAGTTCCGCCATCCGGCGGATCAGGTCGACGCAGCGGTTGGAATAACCCCACTCGTTGTCGTACCAGCCGAGAACCTTCACCAGGTTGTCGGCCAGGACCATCGTCGCCGAGGCGTCCAGGATGCAGGAGGCCGGATGATGGACGACGTCCGCCAGAACGATCGGATCTTCCGTGTACTCGAGGATCCCCTTCATCGGGCCTTCGGCGGCCTCTTTCATCGCCGCATTCACGGATTCCCTGGTGACCGGCTTCGCCGTCGTGACGACCAGGTCCGTGATCGAACCGACCGGCGTGGGCACGCGCAGCGCCAGGCCGTCCATCTTGCCGTCCAGCGCCGGGATCACCTTGCCGATCGCCTTCGCGGCGCCGGTGGTGGTCGGGATGATGCTGACCGCCGCCGAACGGGCCCGCCGCAGGTCGCTGTGGGGCAGGTCGAGCAGGCGCTGGTCGTTGGTGTAGGAATGCACCGTGGTCATCATCCCCTTCTCGATCCCGAAGGTGTCGTTGAGGACCTTGGCCATCGGCGCCAGGCAGTTCGTCGTGCAGGAGGCGTTCGAGACGATCCTGTCCTCGGCGGTCAGGGTGTCGTCGTTGACGCCCAGCACGATCGTCGCATCGACGTCGCCCTTCGCCGGAACCGTCAGAAGGACCTTTTTCGCGCCCGCCTGGAGGTGAAGACCGCATTTCTCCGGCGTCCGGAAGACCCCGGTCGATTCCACCACGACGTCGGCGCCGAGCTCGCCCCACGGGAGCTTCGAGGGATCCTTCTCCGAGAGGACGACCATCTGGTCGCCGTCGACCAGCAGCCCCTTGTCGTTGACCTCCACCGATCCGGGGTACCGTCCCTGGGTGGAATCGTACTTCAACAGATGCCCCAGGGTTCCCGCGTCCGTCAGGTCGTTGATGGCGACCACATCGAAGCCGCCGCGCTCCTTCATGATCCGGAACACGAGCCGACCGATCCGACCGAAACCGTTGATTCCCACACGAATCGCCATGGTTCTCTTACTCCTCTTTCTTCAACAGACAGATGGGTTGCGCACGCAATCCGGAACGACGGGGACCCGATCCGCCCCCGCGGGAGACGTGAGTCGTCGATTATAGAAGTCCGGTTCCCGGCGGTCAACCCGCCGCCCGCCGCGGCCGGGAGGAAAATCCGCGGGAATCGCGTCAAAACCCTTGACACCGCATCGCCGGATCCGGCACCATGCCATGTTCGAAGAGAGTCGAAAGGCCGGGATCCGGCCGGAGAGGAGCCTTCCGAAGATGGCGACGCCTCACCTCTCACGTCAAACGATTGATTCCTGGGCCGTCGATCGGGCCGGACTGCCGCATCGCGCCTGCAACGGCCTGGCCCGGGTCCACGTCCACACCATCGGCGAATTGCGCCGGATGTCCGACCAGGAGCTGCTCGCCCTGCGCAGCCTCGGGCGGACGTCGCTCCGCAAGATCCGGGAGTTCTTCGAGATGACGGCCCGGATCCAGCGGGGACGGATGACGATCCGCTCCGTGCGCGACCTGCTCCGCCGTTTCCTCGATCCGTCGATGCTCTTCGTCATCGAACACCGCTACGCGCTTCCCCTCGCCGAACGGGGCGAACCGATGACCCTGCAGGCCATCGGCGAGCTGATCGGCCGCACCCGGGAGCGGATCCGCCAGATCGAGGAAGCCGCCTGGGAACGGATGCGCAGCGAGATCTGCATGGCCTTCGCCCGCGAGTTCGCGGCCTTCTTCGCCGGATGGCTCGACGCCCGCGGGGGGATCTGCGACAGCGTGGAGATCGAACAGCTGCACCGGGCGGAGGAAACGGCCGGATACCGTCCGATGTCGGTCCTGCGGCTCTTCGTGCCGTGGACGGGCCGGATCTCCTGCCGGGAGACCTACGCCTGCTCCCTGCCGGAATCCGAACTCGCCGCCGTCGAAGACGCCGTGCTGTGCGAGCTGCAGAAGCCGATGCCGCCGCGCCGCGTCGAGGAAATCCTCGATCGACTCGAACCTTCCCTGGCGGGACTTCCCGATTCCGTGGACCGGCTCAAGCTCGTCGGCTGCATCCTGCGCGGCCACCGGGAGATCAGCGGTACCCTCGACGGCCGTTTCTTCATCCCCGCCCAGAGCGCCCACTGGATCATCGCCTCGATCCTGCGCGACGCGGGACGCCCGATGCACTACCGCGAGATCGCCGTAGAATACAACCGGAGAATGGACCTCCGCAGCCAGAAGACCCCCGGTTTCATTCTCGGCATCCTGAACCGGCGCGAGGGGTTCAGCCGCGTCGAGCGGGCCACCTACCGCACCAGCGCCCTTTCGCCGTAGGCGACGGTTCCGCATCGCCGATCCGTTCCCGCGGCCGGGGGGATATCATCGACGGCGCTTGCAAGTCGGGCCCGCAACCGCTACGTAGCTGCAACGGCATCCTCTCCCGCCGGCGGCGCGGGGGGCGGCGACGCCGGAAGATGATCCTGCTGTGAAGATCCTCGATCGACACGTCCTACGGGAATTCCTGGTGCCGTTTTTCTACTGCATCACGGCGCTGATCATGATCTTCGTCGTCTACGATCTCTTCGACAACCTGCCGGACTTCATCCAGCACAGCATCAAGGCCGGCTACATCGCCTGGTACTACGTCATGCTGCTGCCCTACACGACCGTGGTGATCATGCCCTGGGCCCTGCTGCTGGCCATCCTCTACTGCATGGCCATCTTCGCCCGGAACAACGAGATCACCGCGATGCGTTCCAGCGGGATCAGCGTCGTGCGGATCGCCCAGCCGCTGCTGATCGTCGGATTCCTCTTCAGCATCGCGATGCTCCTGCTGAACGAACTGGTGGTGCCGACGACCATGCGCAGGACCGAGCGTTTCGTCCGGACCCTCGAGCATCCCGACGAACCCGTCTTCCGGCGGGTCGAGGTCCTCGGGATCCGGAACCAGCGCGACCGGCGAACCTGGCTGATCCGCGATTTCGACCCGGAAACCGGGAAGACCGGCGAAATCGAGGTCACCCAGGAGGATCCGAGCGGCCGGAAGGTCTGGACGGCCCGCGCCGAGTCCGCCGTCTACCGCGACGGCCGGTGGTGGTTCTTCGACGGGATCGTCCAGCCCTACAACGAGAACGGCCTGCCCGTGCAGGGCAGGAGCCGCAAACCGACCTTCCAGAAGCGCGAGATGGTGGACCTGACCGAGGATCCGAACCTCTTCCTGAACGAGATCCGCGTGGAACGCGAACCCGAGAAACTCTCGTCGATGGAACTGCTCTCCTATCTCGAGATGCACGGACGCGACGACGACATCAAGTGGCGGCGTGCCAGCACCATGCTGCACTACCGGCTCGCCTCGCCCTGGACCTGCCTGATGGTCATCCTGATCGGGATCCCCTGCGGCGTGCGGACCAACCGTCGGGGCGCGGCGCTGGGGGTCGCTTCCGCCGTGGGCGTGGTCGTCGTCTACTACTTCGCCGTGCAGACCGCCTTCGCCCTCGGCAAGAGCGGAACGATCCCCCCGTGGATCGCGGGATGGCTGCCGAATCTCCTCTTCGGCGCAGGCGGAATCCTGCTTCTCTACCGGGTCCGATGATCGGGCCGCGCAACGGTTTGACACCGCCGAAAGGCCCCGGTAGGTTCCTGCAGATCTTCACGGAACCCATACGCAAAAAGCTCCCCCATGGACGATCAACCCAGTTCGAAAGGCCCTTCCCCCCGACAGGAGCGGATGAAGTCCCCCTTCCGGGACGTCCATGTGCAACTCACCGGCGCCGACGCCCCCAAGCCGGGCACCGGATTCCGGCTCTGTCCCCTGGGCATCCAGTTCCGATCGGAGACGCGCCTCGAACCCTATTCGATGATCCAGATCGACGTCGACCTCCCCGACGAGCGCAAGGATCTTCCCGCCCGCACCCTCCATCTCCAGGGAATCGTCGTGCAGTGCGACCCGGTCGACGACGGCCACAAGGTGGCCTTGTATTTCATTGACCTGGAACCCGAGGTCTACGACCTCATCCGGGAGACGTCCCAATGTCTACCGACCCTCTGTCCCGACTGCAGCCTCTTCTGAAACTCGCCCTGCGCATGGGCGCCTCGGACATCCATCTGAAGGCCGACGCCCCGCTGCTGTTGCGGATCTCCGGCGACCTCTACACGATCGAGTCCGAGATCGTCACCGAGGAGGAACTCAACGGCATCGCCGAAGCGGCCCTTCCTCCGCACCTGCGGGAACGGTTCGACGAAATCAAGGAAGCGGACTTCTCGTTCGTCTTCGACGGGATCGGCCGGTTCCGCTGCAACGTCTTCATGCAGAAGGGCACCGTCTGCATGGCCATGCGACACGTGAAGACGGAGATCCCCAGCATCCCCGAGCTGAACCTTCCGGAACAGCTCATGGAAATCGCGCTTTCGCCGCGCGGAATCGTCATCGTCAGCGGCACGACCGGCTGCGGCAAGTCGACCACGCTGGCCGCCATGATCCAGCACATCAACCGCACCCAGAAACGCCACATCATCACGATCGAGGATCCGATCGAATACCTCTTCATCGACGAGGCCAGCGTGATCGAACAGCGCGAGGTCGGCCTCGACACCCAGTCGTTCGACGCGGCGTTGACCCATATCCTGCGGCAGGATCCCGACGTCATCATGATCGGCGAGATGCGCGACGCCTCTAGTTTCATGGCCGCCCTCGCGGCCGCGGATACCGGGCACCTGGTGCTCACGACCCTTCACACCACGACCGCCTCCCAGTCGGTCACCCGCATCCTGGACTTCTTCCCGCACGCCGAGCGCGAACAGATCCGCATGTCCCTGGCGATGACCCTGCGGGCGGTGATCTGCCAGCGCCTGGTCCCCCGGGCGGCGAGCGAAGGGGTCGTGCCGGCCGTGGAGATCATGACCAACAGCGCCACGGTGCGGAAGCTCATCGAGGAAAACCGCCTGGAGAAGCTCTGGGCCGCCATCGAAACCGGCGGCGAGGAAGGCATGCAGACCTTCAACCAGGCCCTCTACAAGCTGGTGCAGGAAGGGATGATCACCGAGGACGACGCGCTGGCACGCGCCTCGAACCCCGAGGCCCTGCGCATGAATCTCCAGGGCATCTTCCTGGACGAAAGCCGCCGAATCCTCTCGACCTGACCGGCGGCGGCCGCCGGTCATCCGCGCAGGATTCCGTCCCAACGCGTCCGAAGGAGATCAAGCGTCCGGGAGCAGGCACCCCGATGCTTTTCGACGACGCCCCGCGCCCGTTCTCCGAGCGCCCGGGCCGCCTCGGGATCCGAGAGGCAGCGGTCCAGTTCCCTTTCCAGCGCCGCCGCGTCGCGCACCTGCACGGCGGCGCCGGCATCCAGGAAGATCCGCGCCACCTGCCGGAAGTTGTCCATGTGCGGGCCGAAGAAGATCGGACGTCCGCAGACCGCGGGTTCGATGATGTTCTGGCCGCCCCGGCCGACCAGGCTCTTGCCGACGAAAACGACGTCCGCGCAGGGGTAGAACCTGCGGAGTTCCCCGGTCGTGTTCACCACCAGGCAGTCCGCGTCCGCGACCTTCCCCTCCGGCGGAAGATCGGTGCGCAGCACCGGGCGGAGCCCGGTCCGGCGCAGGTCCCGAACGACCTCGGCCGTTCGTTCCACGTGCCTGGGCACGACGACCAGGTACAGGCCGGGATGCCTGCGGCGCAGGCGCCCGTAGATCTCCCCCAGGACGAACTCCTCTCCCGGGTGCGTGCTGCCGGCGATCCAGATCGTCCGGTCCGCGCCCGCGCCGGCCGAACGCAGGACCGCCTCCGTCTCCGCGGAATCCGTCCCGACGTCCCCGGTCAGATCGAACTTCAGGTTGCCGACGACGTGCAGCCTCTCCGGATCGACGCCGAGGGATTCGAGCCGTTGCGCGTCCTCCCCGCTCTGGGCGCAGACGAGGTCCAGCGATCCGAAAACCGGGCCGAAGAGACGGGGCCACCGCCCGTATCCGCCCGCCGAACGATCCGACATCCGGGCGTTGACGACCGCCACGGGGATTCCGCGGCGGCGGCATTCGAGGATCATGTTCGGCCAGATCTCCGATTCGAGCATCACCATCGCCCGGGGCCGGACCACGTCGAGCGCGCGACGGACCGCGCCCCGGAAATCGAGCGGATAGTAGAAAACGAAATCCTCCGGGGCCGCGCGGCGCGCCGCCTCCGCCTGGCCGGTCGTCGTCGTCGTGGTCAGGGCGATCGGGAGCCCGGGGTACGCACGGCGGACATCTTCCAGGAAACGGAGCGCCGAGGCGGTTTCCCCCACGCTGACGGCCTGGATCCAGAGGGGATCTCCCGGCAATCGATCGCGGCGGCGGCGGAACGCCGCGTCGTAGGAACCGAACCGCTCGCGAACGCCCTTGCGGTACTTGCCGCGTCTCCACATCTTCCACACGATCGACGGCAGGAGCGCGACGAAAACGACCCGCCCGGCCAGGTCGTAGAAGCGCATCACCCGCGGATCAGGCTCTGGGGTGGGTCGCCTCATAGACTTCCTTCAACCTTTCGGCCGTCACGTGCGTGTAGACCTGCGTGGAGGAAAGGCTTGCGTGTCCCAGCAATTCCTGGACGGCGCGCAGGTCCGCCCCGGCATCGAGCAGGTGCGTGGCGAAGCTGTGCCGCAGGGCGTGCGGCGAGAGGGCGGGATCGAGTCCGGCCTCGACCAGATACTCCTTGAAGAAGCGTTCCACGCTGCGGGCGCTCAGCCGTCCGCCGCGAAGATTCACGAAGAGCGGTCCCCGATCCCGGCGGCCGAACCGTTCCGCGCGGACCTCCAGGTACGCGCGAAGCGCCTCCGCCGCGGGACCGCCCAGGGGGCAGTACCGCTCCTTCTTCCTCTTGCCGCGCACCTTCATCGAATCCGAGAGCAGATCGACGTCCTCGTCGTTCAACCCGACCGCCTCCTCGATCCGCAGCCCGCCGCTGTAGATCGTTTCCAGGATCGCGACGTCCCTGCGTTTCCGAAACGCGATCCGCCCGCGCCGCTCGTCCGTCTTCGCCTTCGCCGCCGCCCGCGCGGCCGCCCTCTCCGGCGCCTTCAACAGCCTCGACACCTCCGGAACCGACAGGAACCGCGGCAGACGCCGCGGAATCCCCGGAACCCGGACGCCCGCCAGCGGGCTTTCCGGAACCGTCTCCTCGCGGACCAGGAACCGGTAGAAGGTCCGCAGGCTCGACAGCTTGCGCTGGAGCGTCCTGCGGGAAACGTTCCCGCGCTGCAGCCGCACCATGTACGAACGGACCGTCATCGAGTCCACGTCGATCCACGAAAAACCGTCCCCGCGGGAAAGGGTCTCCGCCGCATGCTCCCGGAAGGCCTGCAGATCCGACCGGTAGGCCCGCAACGTATGCGCGGAAAGATCCCGCTCCGCCTCGAGCGTCCGCAGGAAACGCTCAATCGTCGGATCGGTTTTCGGCGAACTTCTTTGCATCGGCGGGAACGTCGTCCAGGGACCGCACGGTGTAGTCGCACTCAGGATAACGACTGCAACCGTAGAAGTATGACCTCTTTCCCCGGCCGCGCCTCCTCTCGAGCATACCGTCGCATCCCGGCCGGGGACAGGCCACCCCCGTGGGCAACGGCCGGGTGTTCTTGCACTCCGGGTACCCGGAACACGCCAGGAACTTGCCGTACCGCCCGTTGCGCAACACCATCGGCCTGCCGCACTTCTCGCATTTCTCCTCGGTCGTTTCCTCGACGTCCACCTCGATCCCGCCGTCCTCGGTCCGGTGGAACGATTTCGCGTTTTTGCATTCCGGATACCGCGAACAGGAGAGAAACTCCCCCGAACGGCTCCAGCGGATCACCATCGGCGCGCCGCACCTGTCGCAAACGATGTCGGTCGGCTGCGCCTCCCGGCGGAAATCGTGCATCGTCGCCGCCGCCTTCTCCAGGGCCTTGTCGAGATCGGCGTTGTACCGCGACAGAAGCCGTCTCCAGTCCTCTTCGCCCTGTTCGATCCGGTCGAGCTGATCCTCCATCCGCGCCGTGAACTCGTAGTTCACCAGGTCGGGGAAATGGCCCACCAGCAGGTCGTTGACGACCAGGCCCAGCTGCGTCGGCATGAGGCGTCGCTTGACCTTCTGCACGTATTTCCGCTTCTGGATGGTGGCGATCGTCGGCGCGTAGGTGCTCGGGCGTCCGATCCCACGCTCCTCCAGGGCCCGAACCAGGGTCGCCTCGGTGTAGCGGGGCGGCGGCTCGGTGAAATGCTGCCGCGGATCCAGGGCCTCGAGCCGCAGGGCGTCCCCCTCCTTCAGATCGGGAAGCGTCGTCTGCAGCTCCTCCTCTTCCGGCCCCTTCTCCCCGTCCTTCGCCTTCCCTTCCTTCGCCCGCGCCGCGGCGGCCGCCGCGGCCTCGCCCGCCACCCGCAGCCATCCGTCGAACTCCACGCGCGTGCTCGCCGCGCGGAAGAGCCAGCGATCGTCCCCCGAAGGAGGACGCGCTTCGATCCCCACCGAGGTCGTCACGAGCCGCGCCGGCGCCATCTGGCTCGCAACGAAGCGCCTCCAGATCAGCGTGTAGAGCGCGAGCTGCTGTCGGGAAAGGAAAGGCTTGACGTCATCGGGGTGCAGATGGGGGTTCGCGGGACGAATCGCCTCGTGGGCCTCCTGGGCCCCGCGCCGCGCGCGGTACCCCGGCGGACGCGCCGGAAGATACTCCTCGCCGAATCGATCCCGGATCACGGCCCGGCAGGCCTTCTGGGCGTCGGCCGAAACCCTGGGCGCATCCGTCCGCATGTAGGTGATCAGCCCCACGCTGCCGCGGGCGCCCAGCTCGATCCCCTCGTAGAGCTGCTGCGCGATCATCATCGTCCGGCTCGTCGACATCCCCAGCGCCGAGGAGGCGGCCTGCTGCAGCGTGCTGGTGATGAAGGGCGGCGCCGGATTGCGCTTGCGCGGCTTCTCCTGCACGGAAACCACCGTGTAGTCCGCCTGTTCCAGCGCGGACTTCAGCGACATCGCCGTCTTTTCGTCGCCGATCTCGGGCTTTTCCCCGTTGATCCGCGCCAGGCGGGCCCGGAACCGCTCGCCCGGATTTCTCTCGAGTTCCGCGTCGATCGTCCAGTATTCCCGCGGAACGAAGGCCTCGATCTCGCGCTCCCGGTCGCAGATCAGGCGCAGGGCCACCGACTGCACGCCTCCCGCGCTCAATCCCCGGCGCACCTTGCGCCAGAGAAGCGGGCTGATCCGGTAGCCCACGATCCGGTCCAGGATCCGGCGGGCCTGTTGCGCGTCGACCTTGCGCATGTCGATTCGACCCGGGCTGCGGAAGGCGGCCTCGACGGCCGAGGGCGTGATCTCGTTGAAGGAGACCCGAAGAAAGCGGTCGTCGTCCCCGGCGTTGCGCCCGCTCAGCACCTCCTTGAGATGCCACGCGATCGCCTCCCCCTCCCGGTCGGGGTCCGGCGCCAGGAAGACCCGTTCGGCCTTGCCCGCCGCCTTGCGCAGCTCGTCGACGAGCTTCTTGCGTCCCTTCACGATCTGGTACCTGGGCTTGAAGCCGTCCTCGACGTCCACGCCGAACCGCGAGGTCGGCAAGTCCCGGATATGGCCCATCGAGGCCTTCACCTCGTAGCCGCTGCCCAGGATCCGGTGGATCGTCCTGGCCTTCGCGGGCGATTCGACGATCACCAGCGCGCGACCGCCGCCGCCGGCGTTCTCCTTGCGCGGGCGGGCCGTCCGGGTCGTTTTCGCCCTCGCGGGCTCTTTCCTTCCGCCGTCTGCAGATTCGTTCATAGGTCTTCCGGGGCGGCGGCGCGATTCATCCTCCCGGCCCGTCTTCGTCGGACGGTACGCGTCGAACGAAGCGTTTGCCGGGAAGCTGGCGAACCACGCGCCGCATTTCGAGGCGCAGCAGGATGGAGGAAACCTTTCCCGAGTTCAAGCCGCTGCGCCGGATGATTTCATCGATCCCCACCGGGTCCCGCCCGGTACATGCGTAGACCGCTTCTTCCTCCGGCGCAAGAGAGGGCGCGGGGGCCGGAGCCCCGCCGCGGGCCGCCGCCGCCCCCCGAAAGAGCCATCCGAATTCGTCGAGGATGTCGTCGACGCAATCGACCAGCCGGGCCCCCTCCTTGAGGAGACGGTGCGTCCCGCGGCTCTTCGGGCTGTCGATCCGTCCCGGCACCGCGAGGACCGAGCGGCCCTGCGCGAGGGCCTCGTCGGCCGTGATCAACGCGCCGCTGCGATCCCCGGCTTCCACCACGACCACCCCCATCGAAAGGCCGCTGATGATTCGGTTGCGCATCGGGAAATTCGACCGTTCGGGCGCGGTGCCCAGGGGAAACTCGCTGAGGATCGCGCCCGATCCGGCGATCCGGTCCGCCAGATCCCGGTTCTCCGCCGGATAGCAGATATCCAGCCCGCAACCGACCACGGCAAGCGTCCGCCCCGACGCCCGCAGGGCCCCCCGGTGGGCCGCCGTGTCGATCCCCCGCGCCAGGCCGCTCACGACGCAGATCCCGCAGCGGGCCAGTTCCGAGGCGATCCGTTCGGCCATCGAGCGGCCGTAATGCGTGGCGCCGCGGCATCCCACGACGGCCACCGCATGGCGATCCTCCGGCGCGATCGTTCCCCGCACGTACAGGGCCAGCGGCGGATCGTGGATTTCCCGCAACAGCGGCGGGTAATCCTCCTCGTCCCGGACCACGATCCGGATCCCGAGGCGCGCCGCGGCCGCCTCTTCCGCCGCCGGATCGATCGATTCCTCCCGCCAGCGGAGGATCGACGACGCCGCCTCCGGCCCCACGCCGGGGGCCGCCCGGAGATCCCGTTCCCCGGCCTCGAAGATCGCCGCCGGAGACCCGAGCCGTTCGATCAGGGCCCGAACCCGCACCGGACCCACCTTCTTCATGGCGTTGAGAATGATCCAGGCTTCCCGGTCGTTCACCGTCGCTTCTTCCCGCGCTTCGGCTGAAAGAACTCGAGCTGCGGATCCCGGAGAAGATCGTAGGTCTTCAGGAGACGAAGGGTCTGCAGGAAATCGGAACGGACGTAGTTCCGGTTCACCTCCACCCCCCTCACCAGTTCCTGCAGCAACCGGGGGAAGAGAAGGACTCCCTCCACCCCCCGGTCCCGGAGCGCCGTCACGGCCCGCTCCCGGGCCGCGCCCGCGGGCAGCCCGGGCGCCACGAGGATTCGCAGCGGCGCGGGGCCGCCCCCGGGGAAGGCGTCCGCCAGGGAGTTCGCGCGATCCACGAACGCCGCGATCTCCGAACCCGGCCGGACGTCCTGCGCGTAGATCCTGCGCGAATGCCAGCCCAACACCAGCACCGCCGCCCGGGGAATCCGGACGACGCATCGGCCGTCCAGCTCGAAGGGCAGATCCTTCGGCGCGTTCTTCACCGCAGGATGAAAGACGACGAAATCGGCCGACGACTCCAGGCGCACGCGGTCCCGCGGACCGACCCATTTCCTCAGTTGCCGCACCAGAAACCCGTGCAGCTCGAAGTATTCCCGCACGACCTGTTCACTCACGGCAGACACGCAGCACCTCCCCGAGGAGATCCTCCGGCGGGTCCCCGGTCACCTCGCACGTCCCGATCCCCTTCAGCAGCGAGAAGCGGATCCGTCCTCCCGCCGCCTTCTTGTCCCGGCGCATCCGGTCGATCAGCGCCTCCGGATCCGCGTCCGCGGGAATGCGCGTCGGCAGACCCCACCGGTCCAGGAGCCGCCGAATCCTCCGCACATCCTCTCCGCCCGTCCAGCCGATCCGCCGTCCCAACTCGGCCTCGCAGCACATGCCGACGGCGACCGCCTCCCCGTGCAGCAGCCTTCCGTACCCGAGAAGATTCTCCAGGGCGTGGCCGATCGTGTGCCCGAAGTTCAGGATCGCCCGCCGCCCGGATTCCCTCTCGTCCCCGCGAACCACCTCGGCCTTCAGCTCGCAGCAGTGCGCCACGATCCCGGCCAGCCCTTCCTCCCCCGTTTCCGGGAGGCCTTCCGGCAGCGATTCGAGACGCCGGAAGAAGGCCTCGTCCATGATGGCCCCGTACTTGGCGACCTCGGAGGCGCCGCAAAGCCATTCGCGGCGCGGAAGCGTCCGCAGCATCGCCAGGTCCGCCAGCACGAACCGCGGCTGGTGAAAGGCCCCCGCCAGGTTCTTGCCGCTCTCCAGGTCGACGGCCACCTTGCCCCCCACGGAACTGTCCACCATCGCCAGCAGGGTGGTCGGCACCTGCACGAAGTCGACGCCCCGCATGTAGACGGCCGCCACGAACCCGGCCAGATCGCCCACCACCCCGCCGCCGAGGGCGACCACCGCCGCCGACCGGCCGATCCGGGCCCGGGCCATCCGGTCGCAGAGATCCTCCACCCGGGCGAAGGACTTCGAGGTCTCCCCGGCCGGCACCTGCAGCAGGATCGACCGGGCCCCCGCGGCCTCGATCCGTTCCCGCACGGCCCCCGCGTACAGGGGGCCCACGCGGTCGTCCGTGATCACCACCGCATCGCGGCCGGCCATCTCCTGCGTCCAGAAAGATGTGAGCCGACCGCCGATCCCCGCGCCCACGACGATTTCGTAGGCGCGGTCGCCCAGATCCAGTGAAACGGTCCGTTCCCCCGAAGCGCTCTCCATCATCCCTCCATTGGGCCGCCGTTTCCCTTTCTTGTCAAGGAAGCCGCCTTGCGTCCGCGAACCCCGTGATCGTAAAGTGTGGCCGACATCCCGGAGGTCCGCCAGCCTTGAAGATCGTTTTCCCGCCCGAATGTCCCCACTACGACGCTCCCGGACATCCGGAGGCCCCCTGGCGCGTGAAGGCCCTGCGGGATCGACTGCGCAAACGGGGCTTCGCCTTCGTGGAACCGGAGCCCGCCCAGCGCGAGGATCTGCTGCTCGCCCATTCGCCGACCTACCTCCAGGCCCTGCGCCGGGGACGCTCCGGCGGGCCCGATACGCCCGCCATCCAGGGAATCTTCGAGTACGCCTGCCGCAGCGCCGGCGCCGCAATCCGGGCCGCGGAGATCGCCATGAACGGGGAAATCGCCTTCGCCTTGACGCGTCCGCCGGGTCATCACGCCGAACGGAGCAAGGCCATGGGCTTCTGCTATTTCAACAACATCGCCATCGCGGTTCTGAAGGCCCTGCCGGCGGTCTCCCCCGTCGCCGTGATCGATGTCGACGCCCATCACGGCAACGGGATCCAGAACATCCTGTACGGGCGCGAGGGCACCTTCTACCTCTCGCTTCACCAGAGTCCCTTCTACCCGGGCACCGGCCTCGAATCCCGCGACAACTGCCGCAACTTCCCGCTGCCGTGGGGCACCGGTCCCGAGGCCTACCTCGAGGCCCTCGACGAGGGCATCGAGTGGATCTCCGAGGCCGATCCCCGCCTCGTGGTCGTCGCCGCGGGATTCGACGCCCACCGCGAGGATCCGCTCACGGACATGGGCCTCGAAGTGGAAACCTTCGGAAGGATCGGGGCGCGCATCGCGGAACTCGGGGTTCCCCTCTGCGCCTCGCTCGAGGGCGGATACGGTCCCGCCCTGGCCGACTGCGCCGAGGCCTTCCTCGACGGCCTGGCCTCCGGATGACCGGGGACGATCCGCTTCAGGGCGCCAGTTTCTTCCGGAAGGAAAGGATCCCCGCTTCGACGGCGCGCGCCAGCAGCGTCCGGTACGAGGACGACGCGATCCGCGAGGCCTCCGTCGCGTTGGTCAGGAATCCGAGTTCCACGAGCACGGCGGGACAGGGCGCCTCCTTCAGCACGTAGAATCGCGCCCGCCGCACCCCGCGGTCGCTTCCCCCGACGGCCCCGACCAGGGCCCGCTGGATTTCGTAGGCCAGCAGGATGTTCTGCCGGTCGTACCGGTTGCCGGCGTAACTCTTCTTCTGCGGCCGGCTCGAGGCCGTACTGGCGGCTCCCGCGGGAGTCAGGCAATAGGTCTCGATCCCCCGGGCGCCGCGGGACTGCGCCGCATTGAAGTGAATCGAGACGAACAGATCGGGGCGCAATCCCCGGGCCTTCCGCGTCCGGTCCGAGAGTTCCATGCCCCGGTCGTCGGTCCGCAGCAGGGTGACCTTCATCCCGTCCCTTCGAAGGCGCGAGGCCAGGATCCGCGCCACGTCGAGGGTCAACGTCTTTTCCTTCAGACCGCCCGCGGACCGGGCGCCCTCGTCCCGGCCGCCGTGGCCCGGGTCGATCACGATGTGCCGGTAGCGGCGGATCGTCTGCGGGATTCTCGCCCGCAGAAGCGGATCGACCGTCTTCTCGAAATCGGATCGGGTGATCCAGAGATCGTCCCGGTGCCAGACCGCCGGAGAAGACATCCACACCTGCACGCCGTTGAGCCGCAGCACGCGTTCCTTCGCCTCCATCGAAAGGGTCGTCCAGCGCGATCGGAAGACGACCCGCTCCCGACCGCGTTGCATCGACGGGAACCCGTAGAAGGAGCGGATCGAGCGGGCGCTGACGTAACGCGTTCCCCGCAGGGAGAGCGCGGGAAGGACCGGCGGGTCCCAACCGGTCGCGGCCGCCCCCTCCTGCGGCGCCAGGAGGAAGGCACAGACCGCCGTCGCCGTGAGAAAAGACGTACCCCATCGATTCATCGCCCGGGAGCATAGCGCGGAGAATTCCCTCCCGTCGAGGGCCATGGCGCCCCCCTTCCGCGCCGGTCGCCGGCCGCGGTCGGCTTGACCGATTCGACGCAAAGCGGTTCACTGATCCCGGACGATGAACCGCCCGGCGCCCCGCTTCCCGGGGGCGCGGGAAACCCGGAAGAACAGGAGAAACGCCGGCGATGGCCACGCGAAGCGACCGAGACAACGCCCATTCGTCGAACGACGCCGAAAAGTGGATCGCCGATCTCGTGGAACGGCTGGCCGATTTCCGGACCCGGCCGGCGGCGCGCCGGGAACTCCTGTCGATCGGAACCCCGGCGATCCCGGCCCTGGCGGAACTCCTGCGGCATCCGATCGAAGGCGTCCGGTGGAGCGCGCTGCAGACCCTGGCAGAAATCGACGATCCCGCCGCGCTGGAGGCCCTGATCGAGGCCCTGAACCTTCCGGCCCTCCGCGGGCAGGCCCACCGGCTCCTGCAGGACCGCACGGAGATCGATCTGCCGCCCGACCCGGGGGCCTGGCGGGAATGGATGGCCACAGGCGCCGCCCCGAGTCCGGGGCCGGGACCGGATATCGACGCCCTCGGCTCGGCCGATACGGCGACGATGTCCGAAGAAGAGATCATCCGCCGGTGCACGGAAGGCACGAACGCGACCGTCGAACGCGACGAAGGCCTCTACCGGATCGTGATTCCCCTGGACCGGGGACGGTCCCAGCAGGTCGTCGTCTCCTTCGACACGACCGACGAGGAAGGCGAACCGACCGTCTACGTCTATACCGAGTGCGGCCCCGCCTCCCCGGAACGATACGACCAGGTCTTCCGGCGGAACCTGACGATCCCCTACGGACGGATCGCCGTGCGGAAGATCGACGGGCGGGATTTCTTCGTCATGTTCCACCAGACCCTTCGACGGGGACTGAACCTCGCCGAGCTGCGCAAGGTGATCCTGTCGATCGCCAAGGAAGGCGACATGCTGGAGATGGAACTGACCCGCCAGGACGTCGTCTGAGGATCCCGCGCCGTTTCTTCCCCCGCCCGCGGGGGATCGATCAGCCCGGCGCGCCCGCCATTTCGCGGGCGATGTCCACTGCGGAGGCGGCGTCCGCCGCATACCCGTGGGCGCCGATCTCGTCGGCGTAGGCCTGCGTCAACGGCGCGCCGCCGACCAGGATCCGGACCTTGTCGTAGATCCCGGATTCCTTCATCGCGTCGATCGTCGTCTTCATCCCCACCATGGTGGTGGTCAGCAGGGCGCTCATTCCGACGAGCTGGGCGTTGTGTTCCCGGACGGCGCTGATGAACTTCTCCGGCTCGACGTTGATCCCCAGGTCGATCACTTCGAATCCGGCGCCTTCCATCATCATCCCGACGAGGTTCTTGCCGATATCGTGGAGGTCGCCCTTGACGGTCCCCAGGACCATCGTCGCCACCGGTTCGACGTCCGAAGCGCTCAGGGCCGGTTTCAGGATCTCCATTCCCGATTTCATCGCCCGCGCCGCAATGAGAACCTCCGGGACGTACACCTTGTTGTTCTTGAATCTCTCCCCGATCACGCCCATCCCGGCGATCAGCCCCCCCTGCAAGACCTGTTCGGGCGACATCCCCTCGGCCAGCGCCTTCTCGGTCAGCTCGCGGGCCAGGGGCGCTTTTCCCTGAATGATGGCCTCGGCCATCTCCCGCAGGATCCCGGTCGTCTCCCGGAAGTATTTCTGCTCTTCCTCGGGCGTAACGATATCTGCCACCTTTACCTCCACTCCCCCTTCGGGAACGGCCGGGCACGGTCCGGATTCCCCGTGCGCGCCGGCCTGATTGTCCACGCTGGATCGCCGCAACGTAGGGCAAGCTTCCGCCGGGAGTCAAGCCTCCCCGTGCGTCTCGCCCGGAATCGTCACCCCGGCCTCCCGGAGAATCTCCCGGGCCACGTCCACCATCCGGCGATTCTCCCCCCGCGCCCGCCGCTGGATCGCCAGGTAGGCCTCCTCCTCCGAGATCCCGTCGCGTCGCATCATGATCCCCTTGGCGCGGTCGATGATCCTGCGCTCCCGAAGCGCCCGGCCGGCCCGTTGCGCTTCCTCCGTCAAGTCCATCTCCCGGCGGGCCGCCGCACACGCCGTCTCCAGGGCCGGCAACAGTTCCTGGCCGCTGACCGGCTTGACCAGGAAACCGTGAACCCCGACCTCGACGGCGCTGCGACGGGTCGCCTTGTCCGTATACGCGGTCACCAGCAGGACCGGCAGCCTCCGTTCGCGACAGATTTCGCGCACCGCCTCGAGTCCGCCGCATCCCGGCATCCGTTCGTCGATCACCAGCGCGTCCGGCTCTTCCTCCCTGGCCACGGAGATCGCCTGCAGCCCGTCATGGGCCTCCACGACCTCGTACCCCGCGTCTCTCAAGACCCCCGCCATCGCCAGCCGGGTCACGGAATCGTCTTCGGCAACCAGCACCTTCATCCCTTCTTGTCCCCCTTTTCCCCTGTACAGGGAAATTTCAAAGTCGCACGGAATTTCTCCCCCGAAATCCCCCATTCCACCGTTCCCCCGAGATCGTGTTCCGCGATCGCGCGAACCAGCCGCAGTCCCGTCTTTCCGCCCCCGGGCGGTTCCCCGCCCGGCGAAACCCCGTTTTCGAAGCTGACCACGCAGAAGCCCCCGGTTTCCCCGGCCCGCACGCGGAAGGTCCCCCTTTCCCCGTGTTTCAGGGCGTTGAGACTCAGCTCGTGGGCGATCAGGGCCGTCGACACGGCCGTCTCCGAGGTCAGCATCCTGTCCGCGCCGGATCCGACGTCGATCTCGATCTCCCCGGATCCCCACACTTCGCGCGCGACCTCGCCGAGGATCGTCCCCAGCGGGACGCGATCCTCCGCCTCCTGCGAGAAGATCTCGTGGATGCGTGCCACACTCCGGATGCGGTCCCGGATCGGGCCCAGTTGCACCGGACGGCCCTCTTTCCCCGCCCGGGATTCCTCCAGGTCGATCATCGAGGAAAGCATCTGCAGGCTGTTCTTGATCCGGTGATGGGTTTCACGAAGCAGGACGCGGAGCCGGCGGCGGTTCTCGTCCAGATCGTCCACCAGGCGCGAGTTCGCCAGGAACGCCGAGACCTGTTCCACGATCGGCTGGAGCGCCTCCACGTGCCCCGCGTGAAACCTCTCGACGGAGCCTTCCCTGTGAACCAGGACGAAGGCCCCTTCCACTTCGCCCCTCATGAAAATCGGCATGCAGAGGATATCTTCGATCCTTCCCGCGACTTTCCGGCCCAGGTTCACAAGCCGTTCGTACCCGCGGGCGTAGATCTGCTCCGCACCGAAGATCGACACGTTCCCCTCGCAGACCCCTTTCCAGATCAGCGACCGGTCCAGCGGCATCCGCATGCCGACCAGTTCGGGCGTGTACGTGGTTGCAATGACCTCCAGCACGCCCGGATCGTCCCGGGGCCGCAGCAGCACCACCGTCGAATCCGTGCAAACGATTTCGGTCACATGTTTCAACACCAGATCCAGGTTCGCGTCGAACCGGTTCCAGGCCACGGCGCCGCTCGCCTCGACCAGCCGCCGCTGCAGCTGCAGTTGTTCCTCCCGTTCCCGGACATTCCACTGGCGCGCCAGGAGCAACGACAACAGCCGGCCGATCGTCCGGATGCTCCGCATCTGGAGATCGGAGAAATCGGCGTCCGACTCGTCCCGGGCGCGCCGGAGCAGAAGAATCAGCCCCTCGATCCGGTCCCCCTCGTGCAGCGGCACCAGGACGCCCGCCGTCGCCTCGAGGGGCCGCCCGGCGATCCTGCCGCTGCTCCCCCGGATCTCTTCGCCGGACAGAGCGATCGCCTCTCCGACACGGAAGGCGCGTCCGGCGTGCGAATTCTCCAGCGGCACCTTCAACCCGAGGATCCAGGAGCCGATCCGATACTCGGCCACGACCATGATCTCGGTCATCCCCGGGCCGAGCAGGGCAAGCCCGCCGCTGTCGGCCCCGCAGGCGCCGCAGGCGAGATCCAGCAGCCGGCGCAGGAAGGCCGCATCCGGGGATATTCCCGTTGTCGCGGTGCGGCGGAAGACCCTGCCGCGGGGATCGAAATCCCGGCGGAGGATCGCCGGCCGGCTCCGCAGCGATTCCGCGATCACCCCGGCGAAGGAACGGACCATCGAGACCAGAAGGAACTCGTCGGTCCCCGCGTCGGGATCATATTCGCAGAGCAGGATTCCCCAGACGATGCCGCCGACGACCAGCGGCGAAGCGACGCAGACGGTTCGCGCCGCGGGCGCCGATCCACCGTGGCGACAGCCGCAGCGCCCCTTCGCCGTGTCGCCGTAACGGTACGCCTCCCACCAGGGGCATTCCTCCGCGGATCCGATCTCCCTCCATTCTTCGATCCCGGAGGCGGCGCAGGATCCCCCCCTTCCTTCCGCGAAAAGATCCCACCGGCCGTCCGCGTGCCGCAGCCCCAGCACGCACCGCTCCGTTCCCGAACAGGCCAGCAGCACCGAGGCAAGCCTGCGGAAACGCCCGATCGCCTCGTCTTCGACGGAGATCGAAACGCCGCGCGGACCTTCCGGAGCTTCCCGGAGTTCGTTTTCTACTTCGGAATTTTCTCCCACCGCCGTGTCCGGGCCGATTTCGTCACCGTTTCCAGTACCTGCTGATTCCGCAGACCGTCGACGAAATCGGGTTTCACCTTCCTGCGACTCGCCGCCGCATTGAGGAAGTCCGCCACCGTGTGGACGAAGCTGTGTTCATAACCGATGATGTGCCCCGGAGGCCACCAGGCCCCGGCATATTCGTGCACGGGTTCCGTCACCAGGATCGTTCGGAATCCCCGGACGTGTTCCGGATCCTCCTCGCTGTAGAACTGCAGCTCGTTGAGACGTTCCAGTTCCCAGACGATCGATCCCCTGCTGCCGTTGATCTCGATCCGCTGCCCGTTCTTGCGGCCCAGAGCGAAGCGGGTCGCCTCGAACGAACCGACCGCGCCCGAGCGGAACCGAGCCAGGAAAAGCGTCGCGTCGTCCACGGTCACCCGGCCCCGTTTCGCGCTTTTCCTCGCCGAAAGCCCCGAGGTCTCCTTCGGCAGGGGACGCGTCTTGATGAAGGTCTTCTCCAGGCCGCAGACCTCGGCGATCTCGCCGACCAGATACCGGGCGAGGTCGATGATGTGCGCGTTCAGATCGCCGTGAACCCCCGATCCGCATTTTTCCTTCTGGAGTCTCCAGACCAGGGGGAACTCGGGATCGACGATCCAGTCCTGCAGATAGACGCCCCGGAAATGGTAGATCGTGCCGAGGCGCCCCTCCTCGATGAGCCTTCGAGCCAGGGCGACGGCGGGCACCCGCCGGTAATTGTGGCAGATCATGTTCACCACGCGGGCCTTCTTGACCGCGTCGACCATCTTCTTCGCCTCGGCGACGTTCATCGCCAGGGGCTTCTCGCACAGCACATGCTTGCCGGCCTTCGCCGCGGCGACGGCGATTTCCGCATGGGAGTCGTTCGGCGTGGTGATGTCGATCACGTCGATGTCGTCGCGCTCCACCAGCCGTCGCCAGTCGGTTTCCACGGACTCCCATCCCCAGCGCCGCGCAAACGCGCGCACGCTGCGTTTCGTCCGGCCGCAAACGGCCTTCATCACCGGCCGCGCCTCCAGGTCGAAGAACCGCGAGACGTTGAGGTACGCGTTCGAATGCGCCCGCCCCATGAACTTGTAACCGATCAGACCGATATTCAGCGTCCGGTCCATGTCCGTTCCTCCTTTCCGGCGCCCGGACCGCCGGGCGGCCTCAAGGGTACGCCGTATCGCGCAGGATGGCCAAGAGAAAGCTTTCCGCCCCCCTTTCCCGGGGCGGCGGGATGGACTATGCTCCGGGTAGGAAGACGGCGCGGACCGGCAACATCCCGTTGCGGTCGTGCGGCGCCGCGGACGGAATCGCGATGAAACTCACCCTCTGCAAGGCGAAAATCCACAGGGCATGCGTCACGGAAACGGACCTGAACTACCGGGGCAGCCTGACCCTCGACGCCGACTGGATGCGGCGCACGGGAATCCTCCCCTTCGAGAAGGTCCTGGTCGGCAACATGGCCAACGGCCGGCGTTTCGAGACCTACGCCATCGCCGCGCCGGCCGGATCGAGGATGGTCTGCCTGAACGGGGCCACGGCCCAGCTCGGCAACGTGGGCGATCGAATCGTCGTGCTCGTCTTCGCCGAGGTCGACGAACGCGAACTGCCGGGATTCCGCTACCGCTACGTGGTGCTCGACGAGGACAATCGCATCGAGCGGGAAGGCGAAGAGACCATCGAGGAAGCCTTCGCCCACGCCCTCAACGAAACCGCAGTTTCGTGAAGCGCCGGTGGGCGAGCATCCCGAAGAGGACCGTTCCCAGCCCGAGTTCGAGGAAATCGACCGAGGCCTCGGCGGCCCGTTCGGGGAAGGGACGTCCCGGCGGATCCCAGGCCGGCATCGCGCGCAGATCGATCCTCTCCGCGTCCGGTTCCCAGTTCTGCCGGCCCGCCTTCTGGTTGGCCGAGATCATCTCGTCGACGTATCCGTAGAAGATCCGTTCGTAGCGGTTGACCGCCCCGAAGAACTCTTCCCGCGCGCGGATCCCCGTGTCCCCGAGGGCGGTCACGGCGTATACGAAGGCGGCGTAGGGCGAAAGCCGGGAGATCGCCTGGGCCCACCGCGTCTGCGCCTCCAGCCGCCGCTGGTAGGAATTCTCGATGCGCGCCTGCTCGGCGGTGATCCGCCGGGAGAGTTCCCGCTGAAGCGCCGCCTGCTGCCTGGCCCGTTCCTCCGGGTCCTTCAGGCGCCGCAGTTTCCGGTACCGGGCGAAGAACTCGTCCATCACCGCCCGCCGGGCCTCCTGTTTCTCGCTCTCCATCGATTGCACGCTCGGGATCGGCGAGATCCATTCCGCCAGGTAGGGGGAAAGATTCGGGATCACCACCGCCATCAACACCCAGATCAACAGCAGGACCGCGATGGAGGTGGCCGAGTTGCGCACGCTCGCCGAGATCCAGATCGCCAGCGCGCAGGCCAGCCCGAGATAGAGCATCCCGGCCCCGAACGCCGCACCCACCGCCGCCCAATCCCCCGGCGCCAGCCGGAAACTCCGGGTGGTAAGGACCAGGGCCACCCCCGTCAGCATGGTCACCAGCAACGGGAGTCCGGCCGCCAGAACCGCCCCGATCCACTTCGACAGGAGCAGCAGATCCTTCGGAACGGGGAAACTGAGGGTCAGGGCCAGCGTGCCTTCCTCGATCTCGCCGCTGATCGAGTCGTAGCACAGAACGAAGGCCATCAGGCTCATCACCACCCCCACCACGTAGGTCGTGTCGAGCGTGGGGAAAAGGAGGAAGACGGGGTTGGCGTTCAGGGAACTCTCGTAGCGTTGCCCCCAGAAGACGGAATCCGAGACCGAGCGGGAGAGCATGTCGTCCAGCCCCACGTGAAAGATCCGGAGCGCCGGGCTGTCGCGGTCGACGAAGAACCCGCGCCAGCGGACGTCGTCCGGCGTCGCCCCGTCCAGATCCATCCGATGACGGAGGCGTTCCCGACGCACCTGGGTCTCGATCATCTCGTACTGCATCATCAGCACGCCGAGGCTGGCGAGCCCCAGCGTCAGGCAGAGGAGAAGACAGGCCAGGAACCGCACCGTGAGCAGATGGCCGGTGAATTCCTTCCAGACGAGCATGCGAAGCATGGCGGCGCTCACCTCACGTCGTAGCGCAGGAAGGCGATCCATGCGCCGAGGAAAAAGACCACGAAGGTCATCGCAAGCACGAGAAGATCGAACAGGGCCCGGGACACGGCCGTCGCAACGGGAACGGGTTCGAACTCGAACTGCGGGATGTCGCGGATGTCGAACTTCGCCGACCACCGGCCGCCGCCCGGCGGGGGGGAGCGTTCCAACTCCTCGGATTTCTCCCGGTAATACTCGCGCAGGCTCACGGCGTACCGTTCCACGGCGTCCACGAAATCCCCGTAGTCGTCGACGCCCGTGCCCAGGATCTCCGTGGCCGCGTACGTGAAACACGCCGCGGGGGAGAGACGGCTCAAGGACCGGGAAATCGTCACGTGGGTCTCGATCCGGCGGCGGCGGCGCTGCTCGACCCGGGCCAGCGCGTCGTTGATCCGCTGTTCGTATTCGTCGCGAATCCGCTGGCGCTCCTTCTCATCCGCCGCGGCCCGTTCCCGGTGCCGCTGCTCGCGGCGCAGCTCGCGGTGCACCGCCCGCTTCTCCTCGGCGATCTCCGCCCCGGAAGGGATCCGCACGAACGGACGGGTCATCACCGGCACCAGGTTGGGCCATGCCAGCACCAGCACCACCCAGATCAGCACGGACACCACCAGGGCGGTCGAGGCGCGCTCGTTCCGGGTCGAGATGTAGAGTCCCAGGGCGAAAAAGGAGGCCAGCAGCAACGAGACGACCCCGCCGAACAGGACGATCCGAACCCATCCCTCCGCGCCCGGTCTCAGGTCCGGGTAGAGCTGCATCACGACCGCCGCCGCCAGCAGCGAAACCAGAAAGGGAACCAGCAGCGCCAGGTAGGCCCCCGCGCACTTGCCCAGCAGCAACGTGTGCCGCCGGATCGGATGGGCCATGATCAACCGCAGCGTCCCGGCCTCCTTTTCGCCGCAGATCGCGTCGAAGACGAAAAAGAGGGCCAGCAGCGTCCCGACCGTCTTGATCATGTTCAGCAGATCGGGCGATTCGAAGAGAAAGAAAACCGGATTGACGTACCGGTTCGCCGTCCCCGTCGGTTCCCCGTAGACGGCGACCTGCACGCTGCGGGGCATCTTCTCCTCCAGGCCGCGGCCGAGGATCGAGACCGGCTGGGGCCGGCGCGCGATCGTCACCCCCAGCATCCCCAGGTCCCGCAGGCTTCCCGAAGCGGCCATCTGATCGCGCCACTTGCTCTGTTCGGTGGCGTACATCGCCAGGTCCCGCCGGTACCTTCCTCCCACGACGAACAGGCCCGTGACGCTCACCATCAGGAAGAGGACCGCCGAAATGGCGAACCGCGCGCTGAGCAGGTGATGCCGGAACTCCTTGGCCATCACCGCCCGGAACATCGCCTCCCCCCGTTCCCTATTCGAACCAGCCCGCCAGCCGGCGCAGTTCTTCCACGGCGGTGATCAAACGGTCCTGATCGGCGAAATAGGCGTCCTGGTCGCGGAAGAAACGCTCCCGGAAGGTTTCCAGCTCGTTGTCGGAAACCCGCTCGGGCAGGAGATCCTTGATCTCCTGCTTGAGCCGAAGCGTCTCGCCCGAATTGAGCGCGATCTCCTCGGAGTTGCGCAGCATCGACCGGCGCTCCATCAGGTCCTGGTACGCCCGCCGCACGTCCGCTTCCACCGTGTCGAGCACCGCGTTCAACCGCGCCCGCGCCTCCCGCAGCCGTTCCCGCGCCTTCATGATCCGCCCCCGGCGCGCCAGCCCTTCGAAGAAGGGCAGCGTCACCGTCACGCGCGCGAACCATTCCGCGTCGTCCGGCATCGTCGAGGGAAAGCGGTTCTCCAGGGGGAAATCCGCCTTCGGCGAATCCAGGAACCCCTCGGCGTTCAGGTCCAGCCCCCAGGTCTCCTCCTCGTTCGTCAGGCTGATGCCCGCGCGCGCGTCCCCGCCGGCCATCCCCGCCTCGATCGAAAGGTCCGGCGCGAATTCCCAGCCGAGCTGCCTCAGCTCCCTCTGCCGTTCCCAGACCTCTTCCCGGGCGTTCGCCGCCTCCGTGCTCCGGTCCTGGGCGATCCGCACGATCTCCTCCAGATCGACCTCCGTCGGAAGGAGTTCGCCGTCGATCTCGATCTCCTCGGCGGAATCGATCGACATCAGCCGGCCCAGCCGGATCCGGATCCGGAGCTTTTCGCGTTCCAGGAGGATGATGCGCCGCTCCTCGTTCTTGACGTTCAATTCCGCCAGCAGCAGCGTCGTCCGGTCGACCCAGGTCCCGTTCTCGAACCGCGCCTCGACTTCCTCGTACCTCTTGCGGAAATGCGCCAGGATCTGCCGGCGTTGCGCAAGCTGCTCCTCCTTGAGCAGCAGCGAAAAGAAGGCGATCCGCACCTGCGATATCACGTCCCGCAGCAATTCCTCGTAGGCGTAGAGCGCCTCGCGCTGGTCCGCCCGCAGCTTCCGGACGCTTTCGGGATCCTTCCCGAACTCGAAGATCCGCTGCCGCCACCGCACGGAACCGACCGTGTCGGCGAGCCGGTCCCCCTCTTCGGGCTGGTAGAAGTCCCGCGAGTAGACCATGTCGACCGTCGGCAGGAACCGGCTTCGTTCCAGGATCGCGTCCGCGTCGATCTGCGCCACCCGCGCCCGGGCCTGTTCGAGGTCCGGATTCCGGCTGAGGGCCAGCCGGATGCAGTCGTCCAAGGTGTAGACCTTCGCCGCGCGCACCGGCGTCGGGGGAGGTTCGCGGCCGGGAAGTCCCGCGGACGGCAGCGGCGATTCCGCGGCGCCGAGGACCCCCAGCGCCGACCCGACGGCGGCGATCGACAGGAGGAGGCGTCTCCGTCCGATCCGCACCGGCTCCGCACCGCCGCTCAGGCGATCTTCCGGCTCCGGCTCCGCCGCTTCCTCAGCGTCGGAGCCCGCTTGCCCTGAACGGCCGACCGGTTGATCACGCATTGATCGACATCACCCCTCGATGGAAGCTCGAACATCAGGTCGAGCATCAGGCTTTCCATCAGCGAACGCAATGCGCGAGCCCCCGTTCCGCGCTGCATCGCCTGCGTCGCCAGCTCCTTGAGCGCGTCCGGGGTGAAGGTCAGGTCCACTCCCGCCAGCGCGAAGAGCTTGCGGTACTGACGCACCATCGAGTTCTTGGGTTCGACCAGGATCCGCACCAGTTCGTCCACCCCGAGCGAATCGAGGAACGAGGTCACCGGCAGCCGTCCGATGAATTCCGGGATCATCCCGTAATGCACGAAATCCTCGGGCTGCGCCAGCCGGAGCAGATCGGTCCCCGACATCGAGGCGTCCCCGCCCTGCCGGCCGGGGGCTCCGAACCCCAGCATCCCGCGCCCCACCCGCCGGCGGATGATCTGTTCCAGGCCCACGAAGGCGCCCCCGCAGATGAACAGGATGTTCTGCGTGTCGACCTGCAGGTACTCCTGCTGCGGATGCTTCCGGCCGCCCTGGGGCGGAACGTTCGCCACGGTTCCCTCCAGGATCTTCAGCAGCGCCTGCTGCACGCCCTCCCCCGAGACGTCCCTCGTGATCGAGACGTTCTCGGTCTTCCGGGCGATCTTGTCGATCTCGTCGACGTAGATGATCCCGATCTCGGCCCTCGCGATGTTGTAGTCCGCCGCCTGCACGAGGCGCAGAATGATGTTCTCCACGTCCTCGCCGACGTACCCCGCCTCGGTCAGCGTCGTCGCATCGGCGATCGAAAAGGGCACGTCGAGAATCTCCGCCAGGGTCCGCGCCAACAGCGTCTTGCCGGACCCGGTCGGGCCCACCAGAAGGATGTTGCTCTTCTCGATCCGCACGTCCCGCAGGTCGTCCGGGACCCCCGGATCCATCGCCGACCCCCGCTCGGAAAGCACCCGGCGATAATGGTTGTGCACCGCAACGGCAAGGGCCTTCTTGACGTCGTCCTGGCCGATGACGTACTCGTCGAGCTGGGCCTTGATGTCCGCCGGCCGGGGAACGACCAGGTCGTCGCCCGCCGCCGTCCCCTTCGACATCGCCTCGCGGTCCAGCACCGTCTTGCACGCCACCACGCAGCGGTCGCAGATGTAGACCCCGGGGCCGGCAATCATCTTGCGGACTTCGTCGTGCCCCTTCCCGCAGAAGGAACAACGGGTGACGTTGGTGGATTTGGCCATCGGTCCGCCGTTTCCTTATTTCTTCTTCCCGGTCTTCCCGGGATCGGACTTCTTCCCGTCCTGCTCCTGCGATCCCGTGACGACCTGGTCGATCAGACCGTACTCCTGCGCCTCCTCGGCGGACATGAAGAAATCGCGGTCGGTGTCCCGGGCGATCGTCTCGACCGACTGCCCCGTGTGCTTCGCCAGGATCTCCTGGATCCGGTCCCGCAGACGGAGGATCTCCTGGGCCTGGATGTTGATGTCCGTCGCCGCCCCCTGAACGCCGCCCCAGGGCTGATGGATCATCACCCGGGCGTTCGGCAGCGCGTACCTCTTGCCCCCGGTCCCCGCCGCAAGCAGGACCGCGCCCATGCTCGACGCCTGCCCGACGCAGTAGGTCGTCACGTCGCAGCGCAGGAACTGCATCGTGTCGTAGATGGCCAGCCCCGCCGTCACCGATCCCCCCGGGCTGTTGATGTAGAGCTGGATGTCCTTGTCCGGATCGTCGCTCTGCAGGAAGAGCATCTGCGCGATCACCAGGTTGGCCACCGCATCGTCGATCGGCGTACCGACGAAGATGATCCGGTCCCGGAGGAGCCGGGACCAGATGTCCATCCCGCGCTCGCCGCGCGCCGTGTTCTCGACCACGTAAGGAACCAGAATCTGGTTGTTCGCCTCCATCGGTACCCCCTACTCGGCGGTTACGCTAGCATTCGCGATCACGAAATCAAGGGCCTTCGCTTCGAGCAGATCCAGGCGCAGGACATCCATCAGCTCGCGTTTCTCCAGATCCGCCCGCAGCGCGGCCGGATCCGTCCCCTCGGCCTCCGCCATCTTCCGGATCTCCTCGTCCACCTCGGCGTCCTCGACCTCGATCTTCTCCTCCCGGGCGATGCCCCGCAGGATGTAGCGCAGACGCAGCCGCTGTTCCGCCGAACGCACCGCGTGTCCGAAAAGCTCTTCCTTGTGCTCCTCGAGCGTATCCCGGCTGATCCCCCGCTGCTGACTCTCCCGGACCATGTCGTAGATCCGGCGTTGGGTCTCCCGCGATCGTTCGCTCTCCGGCAACGGGAACTCCGCGCCCGCAAGCAGCCGTTCGATCACCTCGCCCCGGACCGCCTGCCGGGCCTCCGCCTCCTTCAACCGGCCGATCAACTCCCGGATCTTCTCCTTCCAGTCCTCGAGATTCTCCGCCCCGGCCCGCCGCGCCAGTTCGTCGTCGACCGCCGGCAGCACCCGCTCCCGGATCTCGACCAGTTCCACGAAGAACGAGGCCTTCTTCCCCGCCAGGAGGGGCCGCCCGAATTCCGCGGGAATGTCCAGATGGATCTGGCGCCGGTCTCCCGGCGACATCCCCACCAGGGCCTCGGCGAAGCCGGGAAGAAAACTGTCGTCCGAGATCTCGATCCACTGGCGTTCCCCTTCGGAGAGCACCCCGGCCTCCGGATCGATCTCGGCGATCGGCTTGCCGTCCACCACGCCCGTGTAGCTGATGCTCGCGAAGTCCCCGTGTCCCAGGGGCCGGTCCTCCACGGTCCGGAAATCCGCCTGGCGCGACCGGTAGTCCTCGATCGTCGCCTCGACCTCCTCGTCGCTCACCCGATCGGAGGGCCGGCGCACCTCGATCCCCCGGTACGACGGCAGGGGCACTTCGGGCTCGACCTCCACCTCCGCCGTGAAGCTCAACGGCTCCCCCCGCCGCCACTGCATGTCCTCGAACCCGATCAACGAAACCAGCGCCGTGTTCGATTCCTTCAACCATTCCAGGAACGCGCGGTTCGCCGCCCGTTCCTGCGTCTCCTCGTCGATCTCCCGTTCGAAACGCTTTTCCACCATCTCCCGCGGCGCCCGGCCGGGCCGGAACCCCTTGATCTTCGCCTCCCGGCGAAAGGCGTTCACGACCGTCTCGCGGACCTTCTCGAGCTCCTCCGCGGGAAGCTCGAACTTCACCGAACGAAGGCAGCCTTCCCCGTTCTCGACACGAACGTTCACACTTGTCCACCCTTCCTGCGCGCGGTTTCGAGTCGGACTGCGCGCGGTCCCAACCCTTTTCCGACCATGCCGGCGCCCCCATCGTCTCCGCATCGGGATCGCTCGAGGAGGGGAATCCCGCGCGTTTCCACAACGATATCCCAGGGAAAGTTTGGCTTCACCGGCGGGGGATGGTTCAACATAGAGAGGCCCGAACACGGGGTCAAGACGGCGCGGGGAGCGCGCGTGGCACGTTTCCAGCTACCCCGAGCGATCAGGGTCGCAGGGCGCCGGCCGCGACCCCGGAGGAGACGCCCAGGACCCATGGAGAGGATCCCCCAGCACGTCCCGCATCGATTCCTCGCCGCGATTCCGGCCGCGGCCGCCTTCTGCCGCGTCCGAATCGCCTGCGCCGCTTCCGCCGTTTCCCCTCCCGCCGTCCCCGATCCCGTCCGCATCCTGGACCGCTACGCGTCCCTGGCCTGGTTCCTGGTCCTCGGCATCGTCGTCATGGGGATCCTCGCCGTCGTCGGGATCCTCCTGCTCGCCGTCCGCTGCCTTCGGATCCTCGAGGAACGGCCGCCGCCGCCCGCGACTCCCCTCCCGCCGCACCCCCCGAATCCGCCCCCGTCGCCGCATCGCCCGGCGGCCCCTCCCTCCGACAATCGATCGCCGGCGGAACCGTCCTCCCCCGGGCTTGCCGGCGCTCCCGCCCCGGAATCTCCCGGATCCGGGGGACCGGCGCCCGCCGGAAAATCCCCCGCGCGCGCCGCCGCACTCGACGGCGAAAGCCCTCCTCCCGAGGGCGGATCGCCCGCTCCAGCGTCCCGCACCGGGTCTCCTCCCGAGGATCCCGCCGCCCTGGTCGACCGCGGACGGGAACTCGTCGCCGAACACCGGTACGAGGAGGCCCTCGAGGCCTTCGAAGCCGCCCTGCACCTTCGCCGCCACGACCCGGTCATCCTCACCAACTCCGGACTCTGCCTCACCCACCTCGGCCGGCTCGACGACGCCCTTCGCTGCTTCGAAGAGGCCGAGAAGGTGGATCCGACCTACCTGCCCGCCCTCCAGGCCAGGGCCCATTGCCTGATGAAACTCGGCCGCGACCGCGAGGGGATCGCCGTCTACAACCGCGTCCTCGCCCTGCGCGACGCGTCGGACGAACGGCGACCGGATTGACGCCCCGCCCCCTCTCCGGCAGACTCCGCATCCGTCCCGGTCCCGGACCGGGAGGAGGTGTCCCATGCCGTCCCCGATGCCCGCAGGCGACGTCTTCGAAAAACTCCGATCCGACCGTTTGATCGCCGTCGTGCGCATTCATCGCGCCGAGGCCCTCCGTCGCGTCGCCTCCACCCTCGTCGAGGGAGGGATCCGCTTCGTCGAGCTGACCCTGACCTCGCCCGGCGCCCTGGCCGCCCTCCGGGAAATCGCCGCGCGGAAACCCCGCGAAACCTGCATCGGGGTCGGCTCGGTGCGCACGGCCGACGAAGCCCGCGCCTCGATCCTCGAGGGCGCCGAGTTCCTCGTCAGCCCCGTCTTCGATCCGGAAATCGTCGACATCGCCCTGCGCTTCGACCGTCTCGTCATCCCGGGGGCCTTCACCCCGACCGAGGTCCATCGGGCCTCCCGATCCGGGGCCCACGCCGTCAAGGTCTTCCCCGCGGATGTCGGCGGGCCCGCCTACATCCGCGCCCTGCGCGCTCCCATGCCGGAGCTGCGGCTCGTGCCCACCGGCGGGGTGAACCTGGACACCGCCGCCGATTTCCTGGACGCGGGCAGCTTCGCCCTGGCCGTCGGCAGCGCCCTGGTCAACCGGCGCACCGTCGAAGAGGGCGACTGGGACGGGCTCCTTGAACGGGCACGGCGTTTCGCCCGGATCGTTTCCTCCGCGGGATGATCCGAGCCCGGCGGCCCGCGCCGCCCAACGCCGGGAGCCGAAGAGAGGCGCCCTCCCTTGACCCCGGCCCCGCCGCATCCCTATGCTCGCCGGCATGGCC
>CAYNBQ010000007.1:0-62141 GCA_964395275.1 uncultured Verrucomicrobiota bacterium | reverse complement strand
GTTCGGTCACGACCGCCAGCGGCACGAACCCGACCAGGACGTGCAGGGCGTGAGCTCCGGTGAGCAGGTAGAAGAAGAGCGCGAAAGGCCCGCGTCCCCCCGCCATGCCGTTCCGATAGAAACTCCACCAGTTGAAGGACTGCACGACGAGGACTCCGCCGGCGAGGACCATGGCCGTCGCCAGGGATTCGACGAGTTCTCTCCGGTCCCCGTGGCGGACATCGGTCAGGGCTTTCTGGAGGGCGATCCCGCATCCGATGAGCAGTCCCGTCGCCAGGAAGAGCCCTTCGACGGGCAACCGCACCTCGGGCGGGACGCCGATGCGGCCGCACGATCTCCAGAAGGCCGCCGCGAGAGCGGCGAACAGGGCGCCGGAGACCGCCAGCGGGAGTCCCATCCCGGAGCGTTCCCTCTCCGCCGATCCCCACACGGCGGCGGAAAACGCCGAAAGACGCTCCCCGTCCCGCGCGGGACGGGGGTCGTCGGGATGCGCCGGCGGGCGATCGGCGGGCATCGGATGTTCTCGATCGTTTTCCTGCGGAACCATGACCTTCCCGGGTCTCCGGAAATCCGGGACCGGATACTAGGGGGTTGCGACGAAGAGAACCAGACCGGGCCGGGGCGGATCGATCCGATTGGGCTTCCTTGGATGATCGGGGCCGGGGCAGAATCGCGCAAACGGTCGCCGGCCGGTTCGGCCGAGCCGACGGAGGGTCGTCATCCATGGCCGAGCATCCCCCGCCCGTCACCCTTCCGACATGGTTCGATGCGGCGTCGCCGTATCGGCTGCCGCTCCGACTGGTGTCCGACGCCTGTTGCGGCCTGTGGACGGGAACGGTTTCCTTCCGCGAAGGCCGGACCTCCTCGCCGGGCGAATGGGTGATCGCATCCCGGCATCACGTCGCCTGGGAGGCGAACCTTGCGGAAGCCCTGCGCCATCCCGACGGCAGCCTGGCCCGGGCGTCGATCACCGTCTCGATGCCGCCGCTTCACCGTCCGGATCCCGGAGATCCCCTTTTCCTGTACTACGGCGGACCGGACCGTGCGGAGCCCCGTCCCCTGCTGCGCTGGGCCCCGCCGCATCACCGGATCCGCACGCAGGCGTGGGAAATCTCGCTCGACGGAGACGCCCAGGTGCGCAGTCTCTTCCTCCGCGCGGTCCGCGAGGAACTGCTGGCGGAAGGGTCCTGCCTGGGGCCGGCGTTTCTCACCCCGGACGGATGGCGGACGCCGTGCAGCGAACCGGCGCGGGTTCGCCTGCGTCCGCGGGGACCGGGCAGAACGATCCTGGAAATCGAACGCGAAATCGCGGGCTGTCCCTGCGTGGCGCGATGGGAGTTGCTGCCGTCGGAAATCCGGATCGACGTCGAGGTCGAAATCGGATCGACGGAACCGATCGTCTTCGCGCCCTGGAGAATCGAGCATCCCCGTTCGCTCGGATACGTGGTTTCGCCGCGCGGGGAAATCGTCGATCCGGCCGGCGCTTCCGGCCCGGTCCGGGCCGACGGCCCCCTGTCCTTCCCGGGATACGTTCTGTCGAGCCAGGCCGGGTATGTTCTGACCGTGGAACCCGACGGCGAAACGGCGAATCCCGACGTTTTCTCCGTGGAACCGACGAACGAACGCGTCGGCATCGCCGTCGGGCTTCGTCGTCCCCCGCCGGGATCGCGGTTCCGCTGTCGCCTGCGATGGATCCCGACGCCCTTCTGCGGTCCCGCGGACCTGGAACATGCCCGGACCCTGCTGCGCAGGGAACCGGGTCCCTCGACGTTCGTCGCGGGCGAAGAGGAACTCCGGCCGGCCCGGTTCGCGCCGAGAATCGAGAGCGGACCGGACTGTCTGGCGGTCCGATGCGGGGATCTGCGGCTGGAAACCCGTGCCGCAACGAGGACGGAGGGCGGCGCCGACGCGCCCGATCTCGTTCTCTCCGCCGGGGGAAAGACCCTGATGCGGATCGAGGCGCTCGGCAGGATGCTCTCGCGCGACGGGACCCGGCGCCGGACGGTTCTCGTCAAGGCGTCTCTTGTGGACGGAGGCGTGCACCTGGTCGGTCATTCAGGCGCCGAACCGGCATACGAGATCGAGTCCTTCTGGATGCCGCGCGTCATCGACGGGATTTTCCTGTTCGAGGAAACCCGGCGCTACCGGACGGGTTCGAGGGATTTCGAAGGAATCCCCGAGACCGAGGTTCGCACGGTCGTCGGCCCGCCGACGTGGGACGGACCGCGCACGGTCTTCGTTCCGGGTTCGTTCGCCCGGTGGAACTATGCGCCGGGACTGCCGCACGGAGGCGGTCCCAAGTGGGGCCCTTCCGAAGACATCGAACGTCCGGAGCGCTGCAAACACGAGGAGGGCGGCGCGGCGAACCACTGGTCGTTTGCGGCCTCGCGTCTGCCGCTGGTCTGGGCTGCCGCCGCGGATGCGGAGGCCGGCGTGACCGCATGCATCGGCACCGACCCTTCCACGGAACTGGGGGAAACCTCCGCGGGCTTCCGCGCTCCGGCGGACGGGACGGTGTCGCTGCGGCTGTTCGCATCCACCTGGTACGAACCGAGGGTGCCGACCGGTTACGGCGGATTCTCGGACGGTCCCTTGCGGCTCGCCTGCCGGTTCGAGGCCCGCGAGACGGCGGTCTGGCGGCTCTATTACGGAGGGGCCGCGACGACGGATCTCAACGGCTGGGATCGGTTCCAGCGTGCCCTCTACCGATTGACGGGCGCGCATCGCGGCCGGCCCTGGAAGATGGATCCCGAGCGTGGACTGACCCTGATCGCGGACGCGTTGCACGACCGTTTCTACGACGACCGCAAGCGAGTGCTCACCTACGGCACCGGGCCCGAGGCCGCCTGGGCGCCGATCGGTTTCACGGGGATGGCCCACGGCGCCTGCGTGCTGGCCGAGGCCGGCGCGCGGAAGGATCGCGAGGACTGGCGTCGGGCGGGCCTGGCCGTGCTCGACAACGTCGCGCGGGCCTTCCTGGAGGGCCCCGGGTTTCCCTTCGCCTCCTGGGACGGGGAGAAATGGGCGTTCGGATCCTCCGAACCCGGCTACGTGATCCTGTGCGCACTGGACTCGCTCCAGACGGCCCTGGCATGGGAACGGGCCCGCGGGACCCAGCATCCCGACTGGGAAAAGGCGATCGACCGATGTTGTTCCGCATGGGTCGCGGCCCAACATCCGGATGGACGGTATCCGCACCGTCATCCGACGATGGGTTCCGACGACGCCGACTACGAGAGCAGCAACGTCGAGGCAGGGGCGATCGCCTGTCTCGCGCATCGGGCGCGGACGACGGGCCGCAGCGAGTATCTTGCGTCGGCGATCCGGGCGGCGCGACGGTATGCCGAGGATCTGCGGGGCGGAAGGCTCTACGGCGGTCCGGGCGACATCGAAGCGCTGGTGAACTCCGAGGTGCCGATGTGGTTCCTGCGGGCATACGCCGAGTTGTATCTGGCGGATCCCCGCCCGGAATGGCTGGCCCTGGCCCGAACGGCGGCGGCCTGGCGTTTCTCCTTCCAGTTCGCGCATGAGTGGCCGCTCGACGCCGGTTCTCCCCTCTTCCGGCAGGGATGGTCGGGGCTCGGATGCGAATCGGCCAGCGCGTCGAACGTGCACGCGGTCTGTTACGGCGCTTTCAATCTTCGGGACTATCGGATCCTGCACGAGGCCACCGGTGATCCGATCTACGCGGACCGTGCGCGGGACCTGGGACGATACCTGGTGCAGCAGTTCGGGCGATTCGACGGCGACGCCGGCGGGACCCTCGGCCGCGGCCTGGGGACGGAGAGCTTCTGGACCTCGGAGAGCCGATGGGGCAAGGGACAGATCCTGATCCTGCCGCAGCTCGGATACATGTCCTGGGTGATCGGCTGGGCGGGAATCGGCATTCTGATGGCGCAAGACTGGGGAGAGGCCGATCTCGATCTGCGGCCCTGACCCGCTCCCGTCCCGCCGGACTCCCCGCCACTCCCCCCGTCCGGGGCCGGCCCGGGCAAACCCTTTGAACGTTTCCGCCGATCGCTTGTCAGAGATACCGGAGACGGATGCAAAGATAGAACGATCTCATAACCCACACCGCAAGCAGCGGGCCGGCGTTTTCCTATGGGTTCCCCACCCTCCCTCCTTGGCGCCGGCCCGCACGTTTTTTGCCCGGCGGTCCGTCCGATCCGCCGACATGGACCTGTCGCCGGACGCCTTTCCCCTGATATCCTGTGCCTCCGGTTCCGGCGATCGACCGCGGCGGCAAGACGTGGTATCGACCCCGCCGGAAGGGGGCGATCGTGCCGGCGGCAAGGCGAAGAGGAAAAGCGATCCCATGATCGGACAGAATGCGTCTTCCGGCGGGAAAGCCCTTCGAGGCGGCCGGATCCTGTGCCTGATCCTGTCCCTCGGGCTCGTCGCCCAGGCGGCGCGGGCCGAGTCGCCCCACGTGTTCGGCATCCATTTCTGGGATTGGGGCGCCGACCTGGACGTGATGAGCGGGTACCCCGGCTGGGTCGTGGAAGCCAACGCATCGGACGGGTATCCGAACATCGGAGGCCGGTACGCGCCCGCGCTGGCCGAGGGATTCACCATTCTTCAACGGCTGGACTGGGGATTCGACTGCGACCGCGGGACGATCCCGGTGGACCCGGCCGACTACCCGGTTTTCGCGCAACAATGCGCCGACAACTGGGCGGCGCCGCTGCGGAACTATTGCCGGCACTTCGTCATCGGCAACGAGATGGAACTCTGCGGCCCGATCAGCGCCGCGGAATACACGGAATGTTTCCGGCTCGTGCGCCAGGCGATCAAGGAGGTCAACCCCGACGCGGTGGTGATCATCGGCGCCTACACCAGCATCCAGAACCTGCGCAGCACGCTGGAGGCCCTCGGTCCCGACGGCTACGACGGCGTGGCGGTGCATCGCAACGGGGTTCCGTTCGACGTCTGCGCGTTGCTCGACGAGCTGAACGCGCGGCCGGGCGTGGGGGTGTACATCACGGAATTCGGATGGGTGATCGGCACCAACGAGAACGCCTACGGGGACATGCTGCAAATCTACAACGAGATCGCGAACTGGAACGCCAACCCGTCGAACCGGCAGGTGTATGCCTCGTGCTGGTATTTCTACCCGGAATGGTTGCCCTCTGCGGAGGTCTTCAGCCTCGAACTGGGTCCGAACGAGAACCGGGCCTTCGAGGCCTGCACGAGCCGCGGGACCTGTCGCAACTCCTTCGCGAACGACGTCGTGGAGATGTCCGATCTGTACGTGGAAGTCTCGCCGACGGATGCGGATGTCACGGCCCGCTGGTCGACCGACACCCCGACGCGGTCGACGATCTGGTATCTGCTGCCGCGATGGCACAACGGGGAATTCGTACACCTGTCGGCCGAAGCGTCGACGAACCACGAGGTGAGGATCCATGACCCCTTCCACTGGACCGCGATGAAGGAATACCGGGTCGTCTTCCGTTCCATCGCCCAGGGCCGTGGCGACGCCTACGTCGGTCCGGTACAGGTGGTCAGCGGCCCCTGGGAAGTGGAGGCGCGGGACGTCACGGGCGAACGGGCGCGGATCGTCTGGGACGCCCGTTTCCCGTCGACCGGCCGGGTCGAATACGGGGAAACCCCTTCCCTCGGGATGGAAGAATGGGGCGAAAGCGGGACGGAGGCGCACGACGTCCTTCTGAACGGGCTTGCCCCGGAAACGACCTACTATTTCCGGGCGTGGGCCACGGCCGAGGGCTATGCGCCGCACGCCTCGCCGATCCTGACCTTCCGGACGGGTCCCCCGGGCCTGCGCCTGGGGACCTGGGAGATCTCCCGGACAACCCTGCGGGACGTGTCGGCGCTCGCCGCCGGCGTTCCCGCTCCCGATTGAGCGGGAAGGCCGGGTTCCCGCACGCGGATCGTGATGGATTCCGGGCCGATTTCATCCGCCGGCCGGGTCGTCCTCCGGGAGGAAACGGACGGCGACTGGCTGCATTTCGAATGTCCCCGCCGCATTCTGACCACCTGCAGAACCCCGGAGGTGCTCCCCCTGCTCCGCGAGGCGGACCGGGCCGTCCGGAAGGAGGGGATGCATGCCGCCGGATTCGTAGCGTACGAAGCCGCGCCCGCGTTCGATGCATCCTTCCCCTGCAGGAAGGACGGCGGGTTTCCCCTTCTCTGGTTCGGCCTTTACGAAGAGGTGCGGCGGATCGACCGCCTCCCGTGCGGGCCGCAGGCAGATCCGCCCGGCTCCTGGGTTCCGTCGCTGAGCGCCGGGGAGTACGCCGCGCGCCTGGAGGCGATCCGGCGGTTCATACGCGACGGCGAGACCTACCAGGTGAACTTCACCTACCGTCTCCGCGCGGAAACGGCGGCGGATCCCTGGGCGCTGTTCCTGCGGATCACGGCGGGCGCGCCGCCGCCCTGCGCCGCCTTCGTCGACACGGGGCGATGGGCGATCTGCAGCGCCTCGCCGGAGCTCTTCTTCCGGTTGAACGGCGGCGAGATCGAATCCCGCCCGATGAAGGGAACGGCGCCGCGCGGTCTCTGGTCCGCGGACGATCTGCGAAAGGCGGCGGAACTCCGATCCTCGGAGAAGAACCGCGCGGAGAACGTGATGATCGTGGACATGGTCCGGAATGACCTCGGCCGGATCGCGGCGTGCGGCAGCGTTCATGTCCCCTCGCTCTTCGCCCTGGAGAAGTACGCGAACGTCTGGCAGATGACCTCGACGGTTCGCGCGCGGACCGACGCCTCCATCGACCGCATCTTCGCGGCCCTTTTCCCTCCGGCATCCGTCACCGGCGCGCCGAAACGCCGCACCCTGGAGATCATCGCCGAACTGGAGACCTCGCCCCGGCGGATCTACACGGGCGCGATCGGATACATGGCGCCGGGATGCAAGGCGCAGTTCAACGTGGCGATCCGCACGATCCTGGCGGACCGGGCCTCCGGACGCGCCGAGTACGGGGTCGGGGGCGGGATCGTCTGGGACTCGGATCCGACGGACGAATTCCGAGAGTGCGCCTCCAAGGCGCGGATCCTGCGGCCCGCCCGGCGGGACTTCGACCTGTTGGAAACAATGCTGTGGACGCCGGAATCGGGCTACGTCCTGCTCGAGCGGCATCTCGAACGGCTGGCGGCCTCGGCCGCCTATTTCGGGTTCGACCTGGATCCCGCCCGGATCCGGGCCGGCCTGGAAGATCTCGCCCGGGGTCTGCCGAAGGTTCCGCACCGCGTCCGGCTTCTCGTCGCGCGAAAGGGTTCGTTCAAGGTCGAGCAGGAGCGGATCGCCCGGGCCTCCCGATCGTTCGGCGACGTGCGCCTCGCCGGCGCGCCCGTGGATTCCGGCAACGTCTTTCTCTACCACAAGACGACCGAACGCCGCGTCTACGAGGAAGCCCTTCGATCCCGCCCGGGCGGAGACGTCCTGCTGTTCAACGAACGGGGGGAAATCACGGAAACCCCCTCGGCCAACGTGGCCTTCGAAATCGGCGGCCGCCTCTGGACGCCCCCCGTCTCGTGCGGCCTGCTTCCGGGCACCTGCCGGGCGCATCTGCTCGACCGGGGCCGCCTGCGCGAGCGGATCGTCCGGGTCGAAGAGGCCCTGCGGCTGCCGGCGGTCTACCTGATGAACTCCGTGCGGGGGATCGTCAGGGTCCGCATCCTCGCCGGATGCGCCGAGAAGAGCGACGATTGAATCGTATCCCGCTGATGCAACGCATGTTGCGAGTTTTCCCGCGGAGCGTTGAACGTTTTCCGCGATCGCTCGTCTAATAAGATGAACGAAAGAGACATCACCCAAAGGCACCGCACCACACACAGCAAGCAGCGGGCCGGCGTTTTTCAAATGGGTTCCCCACCCGACCTCCTTGGCGCCGGCCCGCTTGCTATGTCGGTCGCCGATCCGCCGGGGGTTCTTCCCGGCTTTTCCCCGCCGCAAAAGGATGACACCGTACCGGCACGCACGAGGGAGGAACGGCGATGATCCGATGCGCACGGGGGATCCGGGGAACGTCGGCGTTATTCGCAGGGCTGCTCGCGGCGGTTTTCCCGGCGCAGATCTCAACGGCCGCCGCACCGGCGGCGTTGACGGAGGCGGCGGAGACTCTTCCCGAACCCGGCGAAATCCTGGACGTGCTTCACCGGGTGGCCGACCGGCAACTGGCTCGCGAACCGCGCGAGGGGGCGGTCACGGACTGGGTGCATGCGGCGTTCTACACGGGCGTGACGGCCCTGGCGGAAATTTCCCCCGATGCGGAGAAGTATCTGGACGCCCTACGGGCCGTGGGACGACGCAAGCGGTGGCGGCCGGGACCGCGCGTCTACAACGCCGACGACCACTGCATCGTCCAGAGCTACCTCGAACTGCATCGGCGGGACCGCGATCCCGCGATGATTCGGCCGAGTCGCGAACGGTTCGACGCGATCCTGGCGCAACCCCGGGACGACGACCTGGCCTCGGGCCGCCCCGACGCCGGCGACAGGTGGTCCTGGTGCGACGCGCTTTTCATGGCGCCGCCCGCCTGGATCCGGATGTACGCGGCGACGAACGACCGGCGGTACCTCGACTTCATGAACCGCGGCTGGTGGAACACGTCGCGGTATCTCTACGATTCCGAGGAGCATCTCTTCTTCCGGGACGACCGGTTTTTCGCGCGGCGCGAACCGAACGGGCGGAAGGTCTTCTGGAGCCGCGGAAACGGCTGGGTCTTCGCCGGACTGGCCCGGGTGATCCCCTACCTGCCCGCCGACCACCCGGACCGGTCGAAGTACGTCGCCCAGTTCCGGGAAATGGCCGAAAGCATCCGCGGGCTTCAGCCGGCCGACGGTCTGTGGCGCCCGAGCCTCCTGGACCCCGACAGTTACCCGACGCCGGAGACCAGCGGTAGCGGCTTCTTCTGTTACGGCCTGGCCTGGGGAATCCGGAACGGGATCCTCGACCGGGACCGATATCTGCCGTGCGTGATCCGGGCCTGGCGGGGCCTGACCCGATGCGTGCGGCCCGACGGCACGCTCACGCACGTCCAACCGCCCGGCGACCGGCCTGCCCCGTTCGATCCCAGCCATTCCGAACCGTACGGCGCAGGGGCCTTCCTCCTGGCCGGCAGCGAGGTCTTCCGGCTCGCCGGCGGAATCCCGGCGGCGCGGTGATCCCCGGGAGGGGTCACTCGTCGTGGGGAACCCCGCGGATGTGGAGCATCAGGTGCTCCCAGCCGTCGAGTTCCTCGATCCAGCCGTAGTTCGCGTCGAGTTTGCTGTCGAGATCGCGAACGTAGGGCTTGATATCCAGAAGCGGGGTGCCGTCGTAGACGTCCAGCCCGGAGGTGCGGATCTCGTTTCCCTCGATCCCGAGGAGCCGGACCACGCTCAGTCCGACCGGGTTGGGGCGCGCGGGGGACCGACTGGCGAAGAGCCCCACCTCGCGGCCTCCGGTCCAAGGGGGCGTCACGCGCATCGGAGGATCGGGAGGCGCGCGGTCGAGGCAGAAGAGAACGTAGAGATAGCGGAACGTCTCCAGGTCGCGGAGCCCTTCCTCGTATTCGGGATCCAGGACGAGCCGGAACGCGCCCGGATCGTTTTCCTGCGGCTGGTAGGGGGCGTGGTGCCGGTACGGCGTGCGGATCACGCCGATCGGCCGGAACTCCCATGTCCGCTTCGATCCCATGCGCCTTCGGGTACCACGGATCGCCTGAGAAGGCGAGAGCGGGCGAGACCCGGATTTCCCTCCGCCCCGTTGGGAGGCTCGGGCGGGTCGGGACGTATGGATAGAATAGACAGGGAGCGGATCCCCCGACGCACCTCACGACCGGGTCGAGGGGCGGCCCATCAGCCGGGAACGGGGGAAGGTCCGGTCTCCATGGCACGCGGTCGTTCCCGGGATCACGGCCGGCCGACGACCTCGGCCAACTCTCTGCGGGTGGCGCCGAGAGCGAGCAGGGATTTTACCTGGAGATCCATCGTGACCGAGGGATCGGCGGCCTCCATCCTGGCCACCCGGGATTGACTGGAACCGATCTCGCGGGCCAGGCGCGCTTGCGTCCATCCGCGCTCGATCCGCAATCTGCGGAGGAAATCGGCCAACGCGAGTTTGAGTTCGACGAAAGCGGCTTCCTCGTCGGAGAGACCGAGGAAATCCTTCGTGTCGCCGATCCGCCAACCTGCCGCCTCGAGTCTCTTCTTCCTGGTTTCACGCATGATCTTCTCCCGATTCTCCCGGCTTCGCTGCTGCGTCGTATGCCTTCAGCCGCCGCCTGCACGTCTCGATCACCGTCTTCGGCGTCGTCCGGGTCCGCTTCCGGAAGACCTCCACGATCACGATCGCGTCGGGATCGAGCCGATAGATGATCCGCCATGTCGCATCCCGATCTACGATCCTGAGTTCATGGCAACGCTTCCCGACGACCGGCATCGGCCTCGAATGGGGCATCCCCAGGGATTCTCCTCGTTGGAGTCTCCGGAGCAGGACCCCGGCCTCCAGCCGGGCCGGGGCCGAGAACGGGGGTGTTTTCACCTCACCGTGGAGCCACACGAGCGGCCTGTCTCTTGTCGGCATTTCCTCCACTTATACCCGATCTGACATATTCGTCAATCTTCTCCGCCGGAGAGGCAATCCCTCTTTCGCCGCACGGTTGGATGCCGTTCCTCGCCTTCCACGGCCTGCGGACGCCGGGAAGACCGGGCGTCCGGTTGCAATCCGGGCCGGTTTCGAGCAGACTTTCCCGATCATGAAAGACGAGCCCGATCGATCCGAAATCCTCGCCGAGGCCGTGGAGGTCGTGAACAACGCGCGGCTGGGGGTCCTCGCCACCGTCGACGAAAACGGGGTGCCGCAGGCCCGATGGATGACCATCGGCGCCCTGGTGGAGGGGGTGCGCGTGATCTACACGATCACGCGGGAAGATTCCCGCAAGCTGGCGCAGATCGAAAAGAACCCCACGGTCTGCTGGGTTTTCGCGGAACCGGATTACCGCAGGGGCGTCACCCTGTACGGCCGGGCGTACCCGGATTACTCGCCCATGCTGCGCCAGAAGGTATGGGACCAGGTGGCCGATCATCATCTGCTCTTCTGCGTGCAGTGCGAGGAATCGGAGCTGATCGTGCTGACGACCATCGTGGACCGGGTCGAACTGATCCACACGGCCGATCTGGCGACCCCGCCGGCGGTCGTGGTTTTCGAGAACGAAGACTGATGCCCCCCTCCCCTTCCAGGACGGACCTCGATGCCGACGCCCTGCTGGCGATGTACCGCCGCATGGTGATGATCCGGCGGTTCGAAGAGGCGGCGGCCCGCGCGTACCAGAAGGGACGGATCGGCGGGTTCTGCCATCTGTACATCGGGCAGGAAGCCGTGGCCGTCGGCGCCATCGAGGCGCTCGACCCGGAGGACTACGTGATCGCGGCCTACCGCGAGCACGGGCACGCCCTGGCCAAGGGGATGGATCCCCGCAAGGCGATGGCGGAGTTGTACGGCCGGCGCACGGGCAATTCCAAGGGCAAGGGCGGATCGATGCATCTGTTCGACCGGGAGATCCGGTTCTACGGCGGCCACGGAATCGTCGGCGGACAGATTCCCCTGTCGGCGGGGATCGGGTTCGCGATCCGTTACCGGAAGGAGCCGCACGTCTGTCTCGGATTCTTCGGCGACGGCGCCGCCAACCAGGGGGCGTTTCACGAGGCCGCCAACCTGATCGGCCTCTGGAAACTGCCGGTGGTCCTGATCTGCGAGAACAATCTCTACGCGATGGGCACCCGGGTCGACCGGGCGAGCGCGGTCGCCGACATCTATCGCCGGGCGGAGTCGTACAATCTCTTCGGGGAAGTGGTCGACGGCAACGAGGTCCTGGAGGTCTACGAGGCCGTTTCCCGCGCGGTCGAACGGGCGCGCTCGGGCGAAGGCGGGACGCTGCTGGAGGCGCGGACCTATCGCTTCCGCGGGCATTCCATGTCCGATCCGGCCCGGTACCGCACGCGCGAAGAGGTCGAGGAACGCAAGAAGGACGATCCGATCCTCTCCTTCCGGGATCTGCTGCTGGAACGGAAGATCGCGGATACCGAAGGGCTGAAGGCGCTGGACGCCGAGGTGAAGGCCGAGGTGAAGGAGATCGTCCGGTTCGCCGAGGAAAGCCCGGAACCGACCGGGGAAGACCTGTACACGGACATTCTCTTCTGACGCACCCGCGAGGACCGATTGGCGATGAGCGAAATCCTGTACCGCGAAGCCCTCAACCAGGCCATGGTGGAAGAGATGTGCCGGGATCCCGACGTCTTCCTTATGGGAGAGGAAGTGGGGTACTACAACGGCGCCTACAAGGTGAGCCAGGGGATGCTCGACCGGTTCGGCCCGGAACGGGTGATCGACACGCCGATCAGCGAAAGCGGGTTCTGCGGCGTCGGTGTCGGCGCGGCGATGGCGGGATTGCGCCCGATCATCGAGCTGATGACGTGGAGTTTCAGCCTCGTCGCCATCGACCAGATCGTGAACCACGCGGCGCAGATCGCGTACATGTCCGGCGGCCAGTTCCGGTTGCCGATCGTCTTCCGTGGCTGCGGCGGCGCGGCCCACCAGCTTGCAGCGACGCATTCCCATTCGCTGGAGTCGTGGTACGCGAACATCCCGGGGCTGAAGGTCGTGATGCCGGGGACGCCGTACGATGCGAAAGGACTGTTGAAGAGCGCGATCCGCGACGACAACCCCGTCATCTTCATCGAGAACGAGATCCTCTACGGACGCCGGGGCGAGGTCCCCGAGGAGGAGTACCTGATCCCGATCGGCGAGGCCGACGTGAAACGCGAGGGAACGGACCTGACGATCGTGGCGTATTCGCGCATGCTGGAGGTCGCCCGGGAGGCGGCCGACCGTCTCGCCGAGGAGGGGATCGAAGCGGAGATCGTGGATCCGAGGACGATCCGGCCGCTGGACACGGAGGCCATCCTGGGCTCGGTGCGCAAGACGAACCGGTGCGTCGTGGTCCACGAGGCGAAACCCTTCGCGGGGGTGGGCGCCGAGATCGCGGCCCGGATCCAGGAAGAGGCCTTCGACGCGCTCGACGCGCCCGTGATCCGGGTGACCGGCGCGGACGTGCCGATGCCCTACAACCATCATCTCGAGCAACTGGCCGTCCCGGACGCGCAACGCGTTCTCGACGCGGCGCACAAGGTTCTGTATCGCTGATTCGGGTTCCCGGAGGAGACCGGGGACGGCCACCCGAGACAACAGGAGACATCCGGTCGGCGAGAGACCGACCGAGGGAGGTTCTGGCCATGGCGGAAGAGATCACCATGCCGCGCCTGAGCGACACGATGGAGGAAGGCACCATCGCCCGATGGCACAAGGAGGAGGGCGACGCCCTGGAAGCGGGCGACCTTCTTGCGGAGATCGAAACCGACAAGGCCATCATGGAGTTCGAGGCCCCGGAGAGCGGCGTCCTGCTCAAGATCGTCGTTCCGGAAGGGGACTCCGCCCCGGTCGGATCCCCCATCGCCTTCATCGGGGAAGCGGGCGAATCCGTCCCCGAGGTGAAGTCCGCGGCGCCGGCCGCCGAAAGCGCTCCCGCGCCCGCCGCGCCTCCGCCGGCGGCACCTGTTCCCGCCGCTCCCCCCTCCCCGGCACCGGCTCCGGCTCCCGCCGCGGCGACTCCGCCCTCGCCGGCCCCGGCGCCCGCCGCCGCAACGTCGGCGGGCGGACGGATCAAGGCCTCCCCCCTCGCCCGCCGGATCGCGGCGGAACGGGGAATCGACCTGGCGACGATCCGGGGAACGGGACCGGGCGGACGGATCGTGAAACGGGACGTCGAATCGGCGGCATCGGCAGCACCCGCGGCGGCGGCAACGGCGCCGGCGGCCGCCCCGGCGGAACCCGCGCCCGCGGCGCCGGGCCAGGTGACCGACGTGCCGATGACCCCGATGCGCGCGACGATCGCCAAGCGGCTGCTGGAGAGCAAGACGACCATCCCGCATTTCTACGCGGAGATGGAAGTCGACATGGGACCGCTGATGTCCCTGCGGAAACAGCTCAACGACTCGCTGACGGATCTGCGGCTCAGCGTGAACGATTTCATCGTGCGGGCCGCGGCCGTCGCCCTGCGCCGGGTTCCCAGGGTGAATGCGACGATCGTCGGCAACGCGATCCGGTATTACGGCGACATCCACGTCGGCGTGGCCGTCTCGGTGGAGGACGGGCTGATCACCCCGGTCGTTCGCAACGCGGACACGAAGGGTCTCCGGCAGATCTCGACCGAGGTCCGCGATCTCGCCGAGCGGGCCCGCGCCCGCCGGCTGCGCGTGGAGGAATTCCAGGGCGGCACCTTCACGATCACCAACCTCGGCATGTTCGGCATCCGGCGGTTCAACGCGATCATCAACCCTCCCGAGGCGGCGATCCTCGCCGTGGGAGCGGTCGTGAAGGTCCCGGTGGTCGTCGAGGACCGGATCGAGATCGGCCAGCGGATGTCCGTGGTCCTCTCGGCCGACCACCGGATCGTCGACGGCGCCCTGGGGGCGGAATACCTGCAGGTGCTGCGCGAGCTGCTGGAAAACCCGGCGGGCCTGGTCGTCTGATCCATCGACAATTCAAGACGGAGTCCCAACATGAGTCCGAACGATACCTTTGATCTCGCCGCAATCGGATCCGGCCCCGGGGGATACGTCGCGGCCATCCGCGCCGGACAACTCGGGCGGAAGGTCTGCATCATCGAGAAGGAAAACATCGGGGGCGTCTGCCTGAACTGGGGATGCATCCCGAGCAAGGCCCTCCTGGAGAGCGCGCATCTGCACCAGCAGATCCTGCACGCCGGCGAATACGGACTGGATGTCGAATCGGTTTCCTTCGATTACGCCCGGGCCGTGCAGCGCAGCCGCAAGGTGGTCGAGACGCTGACCAACGGCGTCCGGATGCTCCTGCGGAAGAACAAGGTCCGGATCTTCGAGGGCAGGGCCACGATACCGTCCGCGGGCACCGTCCAGATCGATCCTGGAACCGGCAAGACCGAGAGAATCCGGGCCGACCGCATCCTCGTGGCCACCGGCGCGCGCGCCCGATCGATCCCCGGGATGACCATCGACGGGGAGCGGGTGATGACGAGCCGCCAGGCGATCGTGCTGGACCGGGTGCCGGAATCGATCGTGATCATCGGCGCGGGGGCGATCGGCATGGAGTTCGCGTACGTCTACTGGTCGTTCGGCAGCAGGGTGACCGTCGTGGAGATGATGCCGCACGTTCTCCCGGTCGAAGACGAGGACTCGTCCAGACTCGTGCGCAGGATCTACGAAGAACGCGGCGTGAAGATCCTCACCGAGACGCGCGTCGAGGGAATCGACACACCGAAGAAGAAGGGCGTGGCGGTCCGGGTGAAGACCCCCAAGGGGGAAGAGACGATCGAGGCCGAGCGCGCACTGGTGGCCGTCGGGGTCGAGGCCAACGTCGAAGGCGTCTTCGGTCCGGCCCTGAAACCGGAACTCTTCAAGGGATTCCTGAAGGTCGACGCCAACTACCGGACCAGCGTGCCGGGGATCTACGCCATCGGCGACGTGATCGGGCCGCCCTGGCTGGCGCACGTGGCGTCGCACGAGGGGATCATCGCCGTGGAACGGATGTTCGCGGGCAGCCGCCAGGTGCTGGACGTCACCACCGTGCCCGGATGCACCTACTGCCAGCCGCAGGTCGCCAGCGTGGGGCTCACGGAGAAGCAGGCGAAGGAAGCGGGGCACGAGATCCGCGTCGGCAGGTTCCCCTACCGGGCCAGCGGCCGGGCCCTGGCGGGCGGGGAGCCGGAGGGCTTCGTCAAGTTGATCTTCGGCGCGAAGTACGGCGAACTGCTCGGCGCCCACATCGTGGGCGCGGAGGCGACCGAGTTGATCGCGGAACTCGGGCTGGCCAGGAGCATGGAGGCGACCGAAGCCGAGATCCTCGAGACGATTCACGCCCATCCGACGCTGTCGGAAATGGTCGGGGAAGCCGCCCTGGCCGCCTTCGGACGGGCGATCCACATCTGAGTCCGGACCGGCAGACGCAGGGGCGCGCCGGAGGTCGCTCGCCCGGACGAGGTCGATTTGCCGGCCCTGCGCCGGCCGCGTTTTCCGGTCGAACCGGAGCGAAAGAATCGTCTCCGTCTGCGGGCGCGATCGGCGAGACACGCGGGCGGCGGTCCCCGGGGACCGCCGCGTTCTTCATCGGATCGCTGCGGGAACGGGGATCAGAGCCACCGGGAAAGATGCCGCAGGGCCATCTTCAACCCGGCGTCCTCCATCTTCGGCCCGCGCCGATGATCCCGGTAGACGGCGTCGTGCCATCCCTCGATGTCGAGGTGGTTGTCGTACCCGATGCGGTACAGTTCCTTGATCACCTGGCCCCAGTCGGTGTCGCCGACGCCGGGGAAGCAGTGTTCGACGGCGCCCGGGTGCCAGAAGCCGTTGCGCGCGACGATGTCGCGGTTCACCTTGGCGTCCTTGGCGTGGACATGGTACACGCGCGAGCCGAATTCCCGGAGGTTGGCGATCGGATCGATCGACAGGCAGATGAGGTGCGAGGGATCCCATTCCAGTCCCAGCGCCTCGGAGGGAACCAGGTCGAAGGCCTTCCGCCAGAAATCCGGGGTGCACATGCAGTTGATCCCCCCGCACGGGGTGTGGTACGCGCCCATGGGACAGTTTTCGAAGGCGATCCTGACCCCGTGGTCTTCGGCGAACTTCGCGTGGGGGGCCCAGATCTTCCGGAAGGGTTTCAGGCTCGCCTCGAGCGATTCGCCGACGACCCGGCCGGCGAACCCCGCCACGACGGGCACTTCCATGGCCTCGGCCAGGCGGACGGCGTTGCGCACCAGGTCGCGGTATTCGACCGTCCGTTCCGGATCCATGTGGTTGACGTAGAAGGCCGCGATGCAGCCGATCTCCAGGCCCGCTTCGTCGAAGATCTCGCGAACCTTCTTCGCCTTCGGTTTCCACCCGGCCTTCCCGGGGAAATAGGCGTCGTTCGGTCCCGCCATCAACTCGATGCTGCCGAAACCGTTCTCGCGCGCGAACTCGATCCTCTCGGGATTGAACCCCGCCATGAACCCGACTTTCATCGAAACCTCCTCAGGATATGGGCGGCGCCCGGTCCGGGCCTGCGCCGCGGTCGACCGGCGCCTCTTATCCTTCATTCGCCGGGAAGGGTAAAGCGCCGAAGAGGTCCCGGGGCGGTTTTTCGTCGGAGGGAGAATCGGGGGACGGTTGACCCCGCCCCGCGGTCCCCGTAGCGTCGGGCAAGGCGGTTTCGCAACGGGACCGCGGCGGGGCGGAGGATGCATCAGGAGAACGTGTCCAGGGAGGAAAGCCGGATCGAAGCGACGGTCGTCCAGGTCACCGGCCGCGGCGCGATCGTGGAAACCGACGGCGGGGAGGAATGGACCTGCGCTGTGCGCGGCGTGCTTCACCACCGGGAAGCCGGAAACGAATCCCCCGTCGTCGTCGGAGACCGGGTACGGGTCTCCGTGCAACCGAAATCCGGGCCGCGGATCGAGGAGGTCCTGCCGAGGCGGAACGTTCTTCAGCGCCGCACGTTCCGCGGACGGCAGGTCGTCGCCGCAAACCTCGACCAGGTGGTGGTGACGGTCGCCATGGCCGACCCCCCTCTGCGGACCTCGCTGATCGATCGTTACCTGGTCGCGGCGCACCAGCACGGGATCGAACCGATCGTCTGCCTCAACAAGACGGACCTCGCCGCGCCCGAAGAAACCCGATCCGTCCGGGAGATGTACGCGCGGATCGGCTACGTCGTCGTCGCCGCCAGCGCGCTCACGGGCGAAGGCATCGACGAACTCGCCGGAGTGTTGCGCGACCGGGTCTCCGTGATGGCCGGCCCCTCGGGCGCCGGGAAATCCACGTTGTTGAACCGTCTCCATCCGCGAGCCGCGGTTCCCACGGCGAGCGTGAACCCGCGCACCGGCAAGGGACGTCACACGACGAGTTCCGCGCGGATGTTCGAACTCCCCGGAGGGGGATTCCTGATCGACACGCCCGGGGTGCGCGATTTCCTCCTGTGGGACATGGATCCCGACAACGTCGCCCGGTTCTTCCCCGAATTCGTCGAGCGCGCCGGACAATGCCGGTATCCCGATTGCACCCACGTGCACGAGGAACCCTGCGCGGTCCGCGCGGCCGTGGCGACCGGGGAGATCGATCCCCGGCGGTACGAAGGATACCTGACGATGCTGGGTCGAATCGCCGAGGAGGACCGCGGCGGAGGAACGCAGCGCAAGCCCTCCTGACCCGGGGCGGTCAATCCCCGATCGGCCCCGGCTCTTCCAGGGAGGCGTCCGGATCCGGTTCTTCCTGCGGTTTCTCCCGGCGAAGGCCCACGAACGAAAGGACCGAGGCGCCGGCGTCCCGCGCGTACCCGCCCATCCCGGAAAGGGCGCCCCCGATCTTGCCTTTGGAGGCCTTCCACACGGCGCCGGTGAGTTTTGCGGTTCCCTGGGCGACGATCCGTCCGAGAAGTCTGCCGGCCTCGAGGGTGGCCGACCGGCGCAGGGCGGTTCGTTCTTCGACCACCAGGGAACCGCTGTACCGTTTTGCAACGATCCCCACCCGCAGCGTGAGAAACGCGTTCGTGGAACCTGTCAGAACGGCGTTCACAAGCACATGCCCGATCACCTGCGTCCCCGGGAGTCCCCCCGCCAGCGCCCCCAGCGAAGAGGTCAGCACGGGCTCGATCTGGCGGCTGATGTCGACGTCTTCCAGTTCCGATGCGACGAAGGCCGTGGCCGCCACGTTGCCGTAGAGGCGAAGGAGATCCCGCGGACCCGGTCTCTGCCGGTAGACGCGGACGATCCGCCACACCATGCGCGTCTGCGCCGACAACACGAGCAGGACGTCCAGCTTTCCGTTCTGGGAAACGGCGGTGGTGAGGAAAACGGCCGCGGCCGCGTCGCGGATGATGCGATCGGCCTCTTTTCCGAGGATCTCCAGCCCGCGTTCCACGTCTTCCCGGTTGGAAAATGTCATTCCCCGCAGCCGGGGGTTTCTGGCAAGCCGTTTCCGGACTTCGGCAAGATAGGCGTCGAACGAGGGATCGTCTTCGGAACGGGGCGGGGTCAGGCTCCGCGGCAGACGCGCGAACTGTACGTAGAGGACGACGCCCAGTCCGAGATAAGCCGCCAACAGGCCCCAGAGAACGACGGTGCCGAAGACCGGGTGGATCCGGGCGGCCAGTTCGACGATCTGCGCGGTCTGGTTGACGACGAATACGGCGAGCCACAACAGGGCGAGGATCGCCGCCGCCAGGGTCAGTTTCGCCGCCGTCCGCTTCATGTCATCTCTCCCCCGTCTTCCGGGCTTGCGGTTCCGGCCGGCTCCCGGGCGTCGCCCGCCGCCGCCGATGTTGGCACAAAGAAGCGGCGTCTCCCACCCCGAAGGCGGAGCGGGAAAATCCCCCGCCGGCCCCGCGGACTCGAGCGAGCGGCGGGCGGATTCCGGGCGGATCAGCTCGACGCCGGGGATGAACCGCCGCCGTCGGAAACGCCGCGGATGAAGGCATCGATCCGTTCGGTCACGTCCCGCCATCCGCGGTCCAGCGGGATCACGTGGCCGGCCTCCGCGGTTCGCAGGATTTCCTTGCGCGCCGCCGGGGCTTCTTCGAAGAACCGCTCCGCGGCGGCGGTATCCACCACGCGATCCCGCTGCGAAACCACCATCAGCAACGGCGTCCGGAATTCGGCGGCTCGGCCGTCGATGTCGTCGAGCACGGCGAACATGGATCGATACACCCCGCGCGGCACGAAGGGCGTTCGGAAATCGGGCGCCTCCTGCTCGGAAACGATCGTGTCCCGGGGGAATGGCGATTCGACGACGTCGGTGAACAGGAAGAGGTTTTCCCCGACCTCGTACCAGGCCCGCGCCGACAGAAGCGGGCTTCGGTCCCGGGCGACCTTCACCAGGGGGGCGATCAGAACGACCCCGTCGGCATCCCGGGGATGATCCAGCAGGTGTTCGATCGCCAGGGCGCCGCCGAGGGAGTGGGCCACGACGATCACGCGATCGTGCGATCGGCGCAACGCGGACAACTCCGAGGCGACCGCGGCGTTCCAGGCGTCCTTGTCGGCGTTCTTCAGATTCTCGACCGGTTCGGCAAACCCGGGCAGCCGCATCAGGCGGCACGTGTATCCGCGGGCCGCCAGCGCCGGGGCCATGCGGGAAAAGACCGCGGGCGAATCTCCGAACCCGTGGATGAAGAGGATCGCCGTCTCACCCGAACCGATCGTGCGCTCGCGACAGCCGATCCGGACGCCGTCCCGATCCCGGGCGACGCCCTTCTCCCATTCCAGCAGCCGGCGCATCGTGATCGTCGAATACGCGAAATCGCTCCCGATCCACAGCCCCAGAACGGCGATCAGTCCCCAGACGATCCGGCGGATCCAGTTCCTTCTTTTCAATTCTCCTGCTCCGATCCGAATACAATCGTCCCTTTTCCTCGAACGCGCAACCAGCGAAGCCCTTCGACGCATCTCCCGGCAGGGGGCAATTCCCGTGCCATGAATTGCGCGATTTCCTTCATCCCGGTCCTGCGGCGGCACGGAAGCCGTTTTTCCTACGAACCGCCCGCGGCGGGACACCGTCCGGGCGAACCCGGGGTAGCAAGGACTGTCCGTCGGCATACACCCCGCGTACAGGACAGCTTCCCGATGGAACCGGGCGAAACCGGGCCCGGGTCAGCGTCGCGTCCGCCGGGGTTCTTCCCGCCGGACCCAGAGCATCAATGCCACGCAGACGGCAAAAAGCAGGGCCCCGAACGCCTGGTGCGCGGTAAGGATCGCCACCTCAGGGGCGCCGGGAACGAGCCTCCCCCGTCGAACGAGCGTCGCGGACCATGCGGCCACCCCCAGAAAGACCTGAAGGATCGCGCCGACGAAGAGGAGGAGCCCGAGCCGGGCAGTCACCGAACCGCGGGGCGCGGAGTCCCAGGCGAAGATCCCGCAACCGACCGCCGACAGAAGCACCGCCGTGGCCACCAGCACGTGCAGGAGAGGTCCTGCGGAATGGTGGCGAAGCAGCGAGCCGAGGGCGATCTCGACCAGGAAGAGGCCGACCAGGACGGAACTCCACGTCCGCAGGCTTGTCGAGGCCCGGTCTCGACGGGGCGGCGGCCCGGCTCTGCGCCACGAAGGCGAGGTCACGACCACGATCGCGGCGACGAGGCCCAGGAAGATCTGTCCCACCACGCCGTGCACGACGGCCAGGGCGGGCATCGGGCGAAGCTGCGCCGGATCGCCGCCGAGGCTCAGGCGTCCCGTCACACGCAGTCCGCCGAGGATCCCCTGGAGAAGGACCGTGATCATGGCGGCCCAGCCGAGGAGCCGGATCCGGCGGTCCTCCTCGTTGCGCGAGAGCAGCAGGGCAAGGACGAGCGACGTGAGGCCGACGAACGATCCGAACAGACGGTGGGCGTGGTCGTAGTAGATCCCGCCGGTCATCCGGGACAACGGATACAGGAACATGTTGTACCCGTTCGTGGTCGGCCAGTCGCGCACGGCCAGGCCCGCTTCATGACTGGTCACGAGTCCGCCGACCACGATAAGAACGGACGTCGCGATCAGCGTCACCCATGCGAAGGCGTGGACCCAGTCCGTCGCGATGCGTCGTCCGCCCGCCCGTGCTCCGATGAAGGCCCCCGCGGCGGCGAGGCCGCCGCCGACCGCCAGGAAACAGGGGATCCACCAGAGCGCCGAGGGGAAGAGGCGGTTCGGCAGGGCGTCGGCCAGCAGGCTGCCCATCACGAGAAGGTTCACGAGGGACGCGGTCAGGCCGGTTGCGAAGCCGCCCCGCCATCCCCGGTCCGTCATCCGTCCGGAGGCGAATCCCCCTGCGATCAGCGCAAGAATCATCAGGGGAAAAAGCAGAGAACCCGGCCAGTGGATGCCGGGGAGTCGGCCCGCGTACCCGAGGGTCCACATCAGCACGCTGGTTCCGAATCCCAGGGTGAGAATGTCCGCGAACGAATCCCGTCGACTGCTCTCCGCCATCCCCGCGATCTCCTTCGCTCCGCGTTCCGAACCGCCCCCACGATACCAAGGGCGCGGGGACCGGCGCCAGAGGTCTCGCCCTCGAACCGGTTGCGCGAACCGTTTCGAAACCGCATCTTACCCCCGGATCCGCGGAGGCCGCCCGGGATCCGGAGGAAACATGACCGAATCACGCCGTCCCCGCCGCCGCGCGTCCCTGGCCGGCGCGCTGCTCCTCGCCGCGGTTCCCGCGGCGTCCCGCGCCGCGCCGATCTACGTCACCTACCTCTGGCACATGCACCAGCCGATCTATTATCCGTACGAATCCCTTCTGACGACGGATGCAAACGGGCGCTACACCTTCAGCGTCGCCGGGGTGCACAACCAGCGCAGCGGTCCGTACACCGAGTGGCCGAGGGACGCCGTGCGCGCCGGGGCCGACGCCGGGATGCCGCATGCGGGGGCCCAGTGCAGCTTTTCCGGGTCGCTCGGGGAGAACCTGGACAACCTCTGGGGCCGGTCGACGACCCACGACTGGGACGACGCCTACGACGAGGCCCGGAACACCCTGCGCACGGTCCGCGGCAATCCGAGGCTCGACATGGTCGGGTTCTCCTATCACCACAGCCTGATGCCCCTCACCTGCCCGGAATCGATGCGCATGCAGATCCGGCTTCACAAGGAGATCTACCGGGAACTCTGGAACACCACGGGCTATTCCAGGGGATTCTTTCCCCCGGAAACGGCCTTTGCGGAGCGGATCATCCCGGCGCTCGTGGAGGAAGGCATCGAGTGGGTTCTTGTGGACAACATCCATTTCGACCGCGCCTGCGAGGGCTATCCGTGGGAAGCCGGCGGCAATGTCCTGCGGCCGAACCGGGCCGATGTTCAGAACCCCGACCCGGGGACCTGGGTGCGCCTGCACGGGCTGTGGAGCGGCACCCGGGTCTCGGCGCCCTGGGGTTACCAGCCCCACTACGTCCAGTACGTCGATCCGGCAAGCGATCCGGACGATCCCCGGGTCTACCGGATCATCGCCGTACCGGGCGCCCGCTACGAGGGCAACGAGAACGCCCGGGGCGGATACGGGGCGTTCAAGCCGGAAAACGTCTGGACGGAATACGAATCGCTCAACGACGATCCCGACCATCCGATGCTGATCGTCTGTCACAGCGACGGCGACAACTACGGAATGCTCAACTCCTCCGTGTACCATGAGTCGCATGCGGCCTTCCTCGAGATGTGCCGCAACCGCGACGATTTCGATACTGCGACGATCCAGGATTACCTGGAGATGTATCCGCCGGAACCGGACGACGTGATCCACGTGGAACCGGGATCCTGGTCCGGCGCCGACAGCGGCGATCCGCAGTTCGGCAAGTGGAACGGCGGGATCTGGCCCGACGGCCGATCCCCGGACCGTTTTTCCTGGTCGGTGTTGATCGCCGCCCAGAACCGCGTGCTGCACGCGGAAGATCTCGAGGGCGAGGGCTACTACACCCTGAACGACGTCCGCCGCGGCACGGGACACGAGACGGCGCGGGCCTGGCACTACTATCTGAACGCCGAGGCCTCCGATTACTGGTACTGGGACGGCGACACCACGAATCCGTGGGACGGCAACGTTGCGCGCGCCTGCAACCTGGCCGTTGCGGAGGCGGACAGGGTTCTGGCGCGGCATCCGGACGTCGATCGCACCGCGCCCAGCATTTATCCGCCGCAGCGCTCGCCCTACAACCCGGGGGGACGTCACTGGGACGAAAGCGATCCGCAACCTGCTGATTTCGAGGTATGGACCTTCGTCGCCGACGCCGGCGGCGTGCGGACCGTGCGGCTGTACTGGCGGACCGATCTCGACGGGGTCAACCCGATCGGCACCTTCGACAACGAGCTGTACGCCGGGGGACGGGGGGTGAACGCCTGGAACGTCCTGGACATCACGGATCCCGCCTTCCGGATGCCGACGAACCCCGGACCCGCGGAAATCGTGCCGACGCCGATTCACCGGGCCTACGCGTACCGGGGGATGATCACGGGACAGGCCGACGTCCTGATCGACTATTTCATCGAGGCCGTCGACGAGGCCGGCAACGTCCGGCGGAGCGACATTCTCCACGTCTATGTGGGCGACGACGGGGCATCGCCGGCCGGTCACGTCGAGTTCGTCCCCCGGCGTCCCAACGGCTGCATCGGCACGGTGATCCGGTATCGCAAGGAAGGAAGCCCGCTGGGCGCGGCCGACGCGTTGTTCATTCATATCGGCCGGAACGGCTGGCGGGACATCCTGTACCCCGATCCCCCGATGATCGATCGGGGCGACCACTGGAGCTACGTCTACGACGTTCCGCCGGCGACCACCGCCATCGACTGCGTCTTCCGCGACGGCGCCGGGAACTGGGACAACAACGGCTGGGCGGACTGGCACGCCGAGGTCGTCGCCTGCTATCCCGATGTCGACGACGACGGCGACGGCATTCCGGACGGATGGGAGCAAGACCATTTCGGATCGACCGTTCCGGCCGGCACAGACACCGACTGGGATCGCGACGGCCTGCCGGACGCCGATGAAGCGGTGGCGGGCACCCTGCCGAAGGACGCCGCATCGGTTCTGAAGATCACGGGGATCGACTTTTCCCCGGCCGCGCCGGCAACCGCCGTCCTGCGGTGGGCGTCGGTCGAAGGCAAACTCTACCGGATCGAGACGGCGAGCGACCCGGCATCGACGTTCTCCGAGGTCGTCCGCGACCTTCCCGGCACGCCGCCGGAAAACGTCGCGACGAACATCCCCGCACCGGGCGGCAGAAGCTTTTTCCGCGTGACGGTGCAGGATTGAATCCGGACCGGTCCGGTCGCCCTTCCGATCCCGCAGCGACGACGATTCCCGATCTCCGGTTGCCGCCCGGGCGGATCCATGATACGCGTTCGGTTCCCCGGAAACGGATTCCCGCTCGGGAAATGGGTGTTTCGACCCCGGGAAGGTGACTCTGCCCTTGGAACATCTCATCCCCCAGGCATGGTTCGACGGATTGCCGTGGGCGGCGCTGCTGCCGATCTTCGCCGCAGCGTTGTACGCCCTGACGAAGGGCGCGGATCTGCTGGTCGACAACATCGTCGCCGTCGCGCATCGTCTCGGCATCCCGAAGATCATCGTGGGGGCAACGGTGGTTTCCCTGGGGACGACGAGCCCCGAGGCGGCCGTTTCCGTCATGGCCGCCTGGCAGGGTCAACCCGGTCTCGCCCTCGGGAACGCCGTGGGATCGATCATCGCCGACACCGGGTTGATCTTCGGCATCGCCTGTCTTTTCTCGCCGATCGCAGCCGACCGCTTCGTCCTGAACCGGCAGGGCTGGGTGCAGTTCTTCAGCGCCGTGCTGCTTGCGGCGATCGCCTATGGAACGGCCTTCTTCCACGGATCCGCCGCGACGCTGGGCCGTCCCGTGGGCCTGCTGCTCCTCGGACTGCTGGTGGCTTATCTCGCCGTCTCCGTGCGGTGGGCCCGTCAGCATCCGGGAACGGAACCGGATCTGACGGTGCTGCCCCATGTCGAAACCCCTCCGGAACAGAAACACGCGCCGCTGCCCCTGATGATCGTTCTTGCCGCCGCCGGCCTGGTCGTGATCATCTTCTCCAGCCGCGTTCTGGTCTGTTCGGCCACGACCATGGCCGTGCGTCTCGGAGTTCCGGACGCCGTCATCGCCGGCACCCTGGTCGCCTTTGGAACGTCGCTGCCCGAACTCGCCACGGCGATCTCCGGGATCCGCAAGGGCCACGGCGACCTGGTCGTCGGCAACGTCATCGGCGCCGATATCCTCAACGTGCTCTTCGTCGTCGGCGCCTCGGCGGTCGCCGCACCGCTGCCGATCTTCGATCCGCATCCGGCATCGCGGCTGCCCGAGGTTCTGCTCGTGGTCCATCTGCCGGCGATGCTGACGATCCTTCTTTTCTTCCGGATCCTGATTTCCCTTTCGGTGCCGAAGGGCAGGTTCTCCCGCTGGATGGGGGCCCCGCTGCTGGCGATGTACTTTCTGTACGTGGTGATCGGCTACGGATTGACGGCCGGCGGCGCCCACTGAGAACCCGGTTTCGCCCGGGATGCGCCCCGCCGAACCGGGAACCCCGCGGCGACCGGAAGGATCTCCGCGGAGCCCGGCCGGTTCGCGAACGACTTCCGCCCCGCAGGGAAAAGCGCCGATCCCGGGCCGGTTACTTCGTCGGCGGATCTTCGCCGGCCTTGTAGGCGTCGAGCGATTTCTGCATGGCCTCTTTCGCGCGGCCTTCGGGAGCGAGTTCCAGGGCCTTTTCCTGCTGCTGAATCGCCTCTTCCTTCTTGCCGTTGGCCCACAGGGCGCGCGCATAGGTGTCCAGAACGCTGAAATCCTCCCCCTTGGTGAGGGCATTGGCCTTTTCCGCACCCTTCAGTGCCAGGGCGGTGTCGCGGAACTCCAGGCCGGGGGCCGTCAGGATGATCCATGAGAAGGCGTTCAGGAGGTTCGGATACTCCTCGATCTTCGAGAGGATCTCCGCCCCGCGCTTCTTCGCCTCCTCCTCGTCGCCGGCCTTGGCGAATTCCATGTACTCGCCGATGGGCTTGTTCAAATCGCGCTGGAGACGGACCTCCTCCTGCTGTTTCTTGAACTCCTTCTTCGAAGCTTCCAGGTCGAAGGTGCCCGCCACCACCTGCTCGAGGGGCGTGTCGATCGTCATCGGATGGCCGATCCAGGCGATCCGGCCCTGCTTGTCCACGATGAAGGCCGTGGGAATGCCGTTCTGGTGGAAGGCCTTCATGTAGGCGTCGGCCGTCGGACTCTCGAGGCGGTCCTCGTAGGCCACAACGTATCCCATCTTGTCGCCCATCGATTCGACGAAGGCCTTCACCTTGTCGACGTCCTTGTCGGAACTGCTGATGCCGATGACGACGACGTTCTTGTCCTTGTACTTCTTCTGCAACTCGGTCAGGTGCGGAATGCTCGTCCGGCACGGCGGACACCACGTCGCCCAGAACTCGACGACGTAGACGTTCTTGCCCTTGCCCTTTGCAAGATCGACGGGACCGCCCTTGACCCATTCCTTCACCTTCAGGGGCGGCGCCGGATCTCCCAGTTCGATCCCCACCGCCGCCGCAACGAACACGAACGCCAGCGACCCGCAGGCCCATCTCAACCAACCCTTGCCCCTCATCTCGATTCTCCTCGGTTCTGCGCGCCGCACGTCTCATCGTGCCGCCGGCCCGAACGTCGGCCACGCGGGTTCTAAGAAACAGGAAGACTCTACCCCGAAACGGCCGGCCGCGCCACCGCGGGCCCGGAAAACGGGACGCCCCCGGGACAGGGGACGCCCGGCGATCGGCCCCTTCTTGCGCGGCGGCCGACCGCCGATCGCCGGATTCATTCCCGGAAGGTCGGCACGTACTCCGCGCGGACGCGGTAGAAAATCCGGCCCGTCTCCGGAGCCGGGCCGGTCCATTCCGTACCGTCCACCGGCCATTGGCCGGGGGGATCCGCCGGGCTCCATTCCGCGTCCGAACCGGGAACCCCGGACGTCTCCACCGTGTAACGGTAGCTCGGGCCCAGCCCGGTCCACCGCAGGGAAATCCCGCCGGACCGTTGCGCGCGGTCGATGCGGAAACGACCGGGCGTGTGGAATTCGGCCAGGAAATCCGGCCCCTCTTCCAGCGTCGGCGGATCCCCGGGCGCGGTGGAAGCGTACAGGCGCGCCACGAGACGGTAGCGCCCCTCGGGGACGTTCTCGATCACGACCGTGGACGACCAGTCCCTGGCCGCGGGCAGGCAGATCCCCGAGGAATGGGCCAGGTCGACCCGGATCTCGTCGCCGACGATCGTCGATCTCCAGATCGTCGGCGAACAACTGTTGCACCACGTCCCGTAGAGCGTGATGAGGACGACGCCGTCTTCCGGAAACTCGACGTCGGGGTTCGGAGGCCAGCCGCACGCGGCCCATGCCGACATCGGCAGGACCGAACCGAGGATCAGAGTAAGGAACAGAAGCACCGTCCGTCGTCGCATCGCGACCCCCTCACAGAGCGACTTCCGGCGGGAGGATAGCGTTCAACGGACGCAACCTCCAGCCCCGCGCCGGCCCGGCGCGGCAGATGCGTCCTCTGCGGGACCCACCGAGCCGGAGTCGCCCCGGCTCCGGAGGAAGGTCTCCGCGCCTACGGTTCGACGGCGATCCGGTAGATGGAAACCCCCGAGTCGGATTCGGGCAGGACGCAGGCGTTGATCGGCGGCTGGGCCGGCAGGAGATCCGTGACCGCCCGGAAGGCGTTCATGGCGCCCTCGGCGCATTCCACCCGGTAGGCGCGTCCTTCGGCGCTGGACCAGATCAGCAGCATCCCGTCCTTGACCGGGCGCATATCGAGGATCCGGAAGGCCGAATTGGGATCCGTCGGATCGGTTCCGCAGAGGTATTCCACGGCGTTCGGCTGGCCGTCGCCGTCGCCGTCCATCCACATGCCGCAGATCCGCGGGTCGCCGAGCTGTTCTGCGGTGAACATCCACTCCTTCCATTCCTCGAAGGAAGGACCGTCGCCGTCGATCGTGATGTCGTACGGTCCGTAGGCGCGTTCGAAGCCGGTCGTTTCCAGTTCGATCAGCCGGTAGCTGAACGTCGCCCCGGGAAAGGCCAGCGGATCAACGACCTCGTAGGTCGCCCCGGCCGGATCCGGCGAGGCGGGGATCAGATCTTCGTTCACCCGGACATAGCCGCCGAAATCGGGATCGTACCGTTCCAGGTAAAAGCCCGCCGTCTTCAGCTCGAAGGCGGTCTGCCAGCGAATCACGACGTCCGTCCCGGAAGACTCCCCTTCGAAGGAGGTGATCAGGGCCAGGGTGGGTTCTCCGAACACCTCGAAGTTGTCGTACCAGAGAGATCCGCCGTTGCCCAGTTTCGTTCCGACGATGATAACGTTCCCGCTCGTGACGGTGATCGTGCCCTTGTTCCCTTGGGGATGCTTTGACTTGCGCGCGTCTTCCCAGTTCCAGGTCGTGGGCGGATTCATTCCCCACGCGTCCTTCTTGTACGCGATATCGCCCGCGGCGCCCCCGTCCAACCTGGATACGATGTCGTTGTGGCTTGCGCCGGAGCTGATCTGGAAGAACATCACCTCGGCCCAACTGATGCTGTCGCCCTTCCAGTCGGCCCAGACGGTATACGTGCCCGTCGACGGCGGAACGATTCTCTGGTACCGCCCCTGGCTGCCCCCGCCGGAATGGCCGAGGCAGGGGGCCGGAACGCCGTTTCCGGTATCGAGATAACTGTTGTTCCCCCCCCACGAGGCCCACCATTGGGTCCAGTAGTTGAGGCCGTTGTCGAACCCCGGATTCTGGCAGATCTGTCCGCCCCAGGCCGTCAGTCCAGTGAATACGACGCCTACGACCACCGCGCATGCGAACCGCTTCATCATCATCTCCCCCTTCGAACCCCCATCGAAGATGGATACACCCCTCACAACCCCATTCGGGAACAGTATCGGAGGAGGCAAGTTCTGAATCAAGGGAAAAGGTCCGGCCGCATCCGCGCGACGCCGCAAATCGACGGTCCGCGCCCCGCCGATCGACTCCCCCGGAGTAGTCGCCTCTCTCCTCCCGAAGGAAGAGGCGCCGACCGCCCGGTTCGCCGGTGCGAATCCGGCCCTGCCGGGAAATCCGATCCATCTGGCGCTCCCCCCGGCGTCCTTGCGCGGAGTCGGGAGGCCGTCTATCTTTCGCAGGATTCGCAGCAAGACCGAAATCCTGCGGGGGAGAAATCGTTTTCGTCCTGTTCCGTCCCTCCGGCTTCCCGGACAGCGGAGCCGGATCGGACCGGATCGCCTGCGGCCGGAAGGACTCCTCCGGGGAACGGGAACCCGTTGATGACGACGAAACGCTACCTGATCCGGGGGATGGACTGCGCCGAAGAGACCCGCGCCCTCCAGAAAACGGTGGGCTCGCTGGACGGCGTCGAATCCCTGGATTTCAACCTGTTGAACGCCACCATGACGGTCGCCTTCTTCCCCGAAAGCATCGACGAAGCCGCGATCCTCGAGGCCGTCCGCAGGGCCGGCCTGGAAGGGGTGCCGATCCCGGAAGGCGCCGACGGCGAGGCGTGCACGGTCTGCGTCGTCGAGGAAACCTTCTGGCAGAAGCGGGGGCGGGTTCTGTTCTGCGCCGCCAGCGGCATCCTGCTGCTTCTCGGGTTCCTCTCGCACGCCGCGATCCACGGAAGCGTCCTCGATGCCCTGACCGGCGGCCACGGCCTGGAAGCCCATCGGTTCCCCCTCGTCAGCCTCGTCTTCTACGGGCTGTCGATCGTCGCCGGCGCCTGGTTCGTCTTCCCGAGGGCCGTGAACGCCGCGCGGCGTCTCCGCGCCGACATGAACCTGCTGATGACGATCGCCGTGATCGGCGCGGTGATCCTCGGGGAATGGTTCGAAGCGGCGGCGGTCGCCTTCCTCTTCTCCTTCTCGCTCCTGCTGGAATCCTGGAGCGTCGGCCGTGCGCGCCGGGCGATCGAATCCCTCATGGATCTCTCCCCGACCACGGCGCGCTACCTCTGTCCGCACGACGGCGACGTCCTGGAAAAGCCCGTCGCGCAGGTGCCCGTCGGCGTCACGGTGCTGGTCCGCCCCGGGGAGAAGATCCCCCTGGACGGCGTGGTCACCCGCGGAACCACCACCGTCAACGAGGCGCCGATCACCGGCGAGTCCATGCCGGTGGAGAAGGAGGAGGGCGACGAAGTCTTCGCCGGCACGATCAACGGGGACGGATCGATCGAGTTCACCTCGACCCGCGCGGCGGGGGACACGACCCTCTCGCGCATCATCCGGATGGTGGAAGAGGCGCAGTCGCGCCGGGCCCCCTCGGAGCAATGGGTGGAACGTTTCGCCCGCTACTACACCCCGGCGATGATCCTGCTGGCCGCCCTGATCGCGGTCGTTCCCCCGCTCGCCTTCGGCGGCGAATGGAGCCGCTGGTTCTACGAGGCGCTGGTGATCCTGGTGATCGCCTGTCCCTGCGCGCTGGTGATCTCCACTCCCGTGAGCATCGTCGCGGCCCTGGCCTCCGCGGCGCGCGGAGGCGTTCTGATCAAGGGCGGCGTGCACCTGGAAACGGCGGGCCGCCTGCGGGCCGTCGCCCTGGACAAGACCGGGACGCTCACCTTCGGCCGCCCCGAAGTCCAGGAAATCCTTCCCCTGAACGACCACACGCCCCGGGAACTTCTCGAACGCGCCGCCGCCCTCGAAACCCACAGTTCCCATCCCCTGGCCCGAGCGATCCTCCGCCACGCGCAACGCGAAGGGATCGAAGTTCCGCCGGCCGAGGACGTGCAGGCCGTCCAGGGCAAGGGCGCCGAAGGTCTCGTCTACGGACGCCCCTTCTGGCTCGGCAGCCACCGGTTCCTGCACGAGAAGGCCGCGGAACCCGAGGAACTCCATCAACAGGCTCTTTCCATGGAAGACGCCGGCCATTCGATCGTTGCGATCGGCAACGACGAACATGTCTGCGGACTGATCAGCGTCGCCGATTCCATCCGTCCCGAGGCGGCGGCCGCCCTGCGCGCCCTGAAGGACGCCGGCGTCGAACGGATCGTGATGCTCACCGGCGACAACCGGGGGACGGCCGAGGCGGTCGCCCGCGAGGCCGGCGTCGACGAGGTCCGCGCCGAACTGCTGCCGGAAGACAAGCTCCGGATCGTCGAGGAACTCGTCCGGGCCCATCCCCCCGCCGCCATGATCGGCGACGGTGTCAACGACGCTCCGGCGCTGGCCGCGGCCTCGCTCGGCATCGCCATGGGAGCGGCCGGGACGGACGCCGCCATCGAGACGGCCGACATCGCCCTGATGACCGACGACCTGGCGCGGGTCCCATGGATGATCCGGCATGCGCAGCGCACCCTGAGCACGATCCGCTGGAACATCGGTTTCGCGCTGGCCGTCAAGGCGCTCTTCATGGGCCTGACGCTGGCGGGCCGGGCCACGCTCTGGATGGCGATCGCCGCCGACATGGGCGCTTCGCTGGTGGTAATCTTCAACAGCCTGCGGCTGTTGCGCACCCGGGAACCCGACGCCGGCGCCTGACCGCCGGGACGGAACGCCGGCCGTCGCGCCTTCCGCATGCCCCGGGGGAAGGCCGTCGTCCACGATCAGGCGCGCAGCAATCGGGCGTTGATCGCCACGATCACCGTGCTCAACGACATGAGCACCGCTCCGGCCGCCGGGGTCAGGAGCACGCCCCTGGACGCCAGCACGCCGGCCGCCAGGGGGATCGCCACGACGTTGTATCCCACGGCCCAGAGGAGATTCTGCACCATCTTGCGATAGGTGCGCCGGGCCAGCACGAACACCCCCGCGATGTCCCGGGGATCGCTCCGCACGAGGATCACGTCGGCCGTCTCCACGGCCACGTCCGTCCCGGCGCCGACGGCGATCCCCACGTCGGCCGTGGCCAGCGCCGGAGCGTCGTTGATCCCGTCGCCCGTCATGGCCACCCGCGCCCCGCCGTCCATCAGTTCGCGGATCTTGACGGCCTTCTGATCCGGCAGCACCTGGGCAAAATAGCCGTCGAGCCCCAGGGTCTTTGAGACCGCCGCGGCGACCTCTTCCTTGTCGCCGGTGAGCATGTAGCAGCGGATGTCCATCTCGTGCAGCGTGCGCACCGCGTCCGCCGATTCCGGACGGACGGTGTCGCCGAGGGCGACGGCGCCCACGAGCCGGTCGTCTTCCACGACGAAGACGACGGTGCATCCCTCGGTGTCCGCTCCGGCCAGCCGCGTCTCGTCCCAGTCGATCGACCGTTCCGCCAGGTAGCCGGGGCTGACGACGGCGACCGAACGATCTCCGACCGTTCCCCGCACGCCCCGCCCCTTCATCACCTCAAAATCCTTCGCCGGTTCGACGGGGACCGACCGTTCCTTCGCCGCCCGGACGATCCCGGCGGCGATCGGGTGTTCGGAGAGGACCTCGAGGGCGGCGGCCCGCCGCAGGATCTCCTCCTCGCTCGTGTCGTCCCGGAACGCGATGACCGATCGCACCCCGAACTTTCCTTCGGTGAGCGTTCCCGTCTTGTCGAAGACCACCGTGTCCACCAGGCGCGCCTGTTCGAAGGCGACCCGGTTGCGCACCAGCAACCCCCGGCGCGCGGCGATCGCCGTGGAAACCGCCACCACCAGCGGCACCGCCAGACCCAACGCGTGCGGGCAGGTGGTGACCATCACGGTCACCATCCGCTCGATGGCAAAGGGCAACTCCCGTCTCAGCAACCACCAGACCAGGAAGGTCAGGGCGCCGACCGACAGGGCCACGATCGTCAGGTACAGGGCGACGCGGTTGGCCAGGTCCTGCGTCGCCGACTTCGAACTCTGCGCCTTGCGGACCATGGCGACCACCTGGGCGAGAAAGGTGTCGTCCCCCACACGGTCGACCCGCATCGTCACGGAACCGTCCCCGTTGATCGCCCCGCCGATGACCGGGTCACCCGCGGCTTTCTTAACGGGCAGCGATTCGCCGGTCAGCAGGGATTCGTTGGCCGTCGTGGCGCCGTCCAGGACGGTCCCGTCCGTCGGAAACTTCTCGCCGGGACGCACGAGGATCCGTTCGCCCCCGCGCAGATCTTCCAGGGGAACGTCCCGCACGGTCCCGTCTTCCTCGAGTCGGTGCGCCGTCGAGGGCAGCAGCTTGACCAGCTCCTCCAGGGCCTTCGACGCGCCGAGGACGGATTTCATCTCGATCCAGTGCCCCAGGAGCATGATGTCGATCAGCGTGGCCAGTTCCCAGAAGAAGACCTTTCCTTCCAATCCCAGCACCACCGCGGCGCTGTAGACGTAGGAAACGGTGATGGCAACCGCGATCAGGGTCATCATCCCCGGCCGCCGTTCGCCGAGTTCGTCGAACATGCCTTTCAGGAACGGGCGCCCGCCCCAGAAGTAGACGACCGAGGCCAGAACCAGGAGCACCCACTGCTGTCCGGGAAACGAAACGATTCCTTCGATGCCGAGGAACGATTGAATCGCCGGCGAAAGGAGGAGGATCGGAATCGTGAGAACGAGGCAGCCCCAGAACCGGCGGCGGAAATCCTCGACCATGTGCGCGTGATGGTCCTGATGGTCGTGGGCCCCGTGATCGTGGGAGACCCCGTGATCCCGGACCTCGCGGCCTTCGGGATGGCGGTGATCTCCGCCTTCGTGCGCGTGGGCGCCGGTCCGCTCGTCGTGCCCGTGACCGTCGTGCGACGGTCCCCCGCCGTTTCCGTGTTTGTGAGTCGACATTTTCCTGTTTCCCCTTCCCTTCCGTACGTTCCGATCCGTCTGCCGCTACCGCGGCGGCCAGAGCAGATAGGTCTTGCCGAAGACCAGACTTCCGCCGAGATGCCCCGTGACGAACACGGCCGCGACCAGCAGCAGGAGCAGGAGCCGGTACGCCCAGGATCCGATCCCGCGGAACGCATCCCTGCGGCGGATCAATCCGGCGACGGCAACGGCGCCCAGGGCGACGCCGATCCCGAAAATCCGGTGCCGGACGAAAATCCCCTGCAGCCCCGGCGAATAGTTCGAGACGCGTCCCCCCGCCAGCCCCAGAACCGCGGCGCCCACTGCGGCCAGCGCCGCCCACGGCGCCAGAACGCCGCCGACCGCGGCCCACGGACTCGACGGCCGGATCGTCCGAACGCCCTCCGACAGGACGACCAGCAGAATCAGCACGATCGGGAAATGCACCGCCATCGGATGGAACCGCCCCATCCATTCCAGGAGCGCCGGAGGTTCGACGGTCTCCGCGAGGGGCGTCGCCTCCGGGGCTGTCGGCGCGCTCCCGTGCATCCCGTGGTCGTGCGGCATCGTCCCGGCCGCCGGCGCCGCCTGCGTCCGGCCTTCCTCGCCTCCGACGCCCGAAACGCCGAGCAACAGACCCGCGGCGAGCGCCGCCGCGACGAAGATCTCCCGTCTCATGAATCCTGACATCCTTCTTCTCCCGCGTGCGACTTCGGGAGGGGACCTCCGTTCCGAGATCCCCCGCCCGAAGACGCGTTCTTCCTTCCGGGGGCCGCTATTCCCCCTGCTCGGCCTCGTGGTGCGCGCCCGCGTCGCCGCCTTGTTGGCCGCCGTGGTCCATCATGCCCATGCCGCCCTGGCCGCCATGCTCCATCATGCCGCCGGCGCCGGCCTTCTTGTCGTTCATCATGCCCATGCCGCCCCCGGAACCCTGTTTCTTCAGGTACTTCGCGGGATTGGCCTTCAGTTTCGCGGCGCAGCTCGCGCAGCAGAGCGCGTAGCGTTTCCCGTCGATCTCGACGAACGTCCGGTTGTCGACGGGTTCGCCGGTCACCGGACAGATGCCCGGCACCGGATTGGCCAGCTCGGCCTGCTGCGTCGCCCCCTCCGCGGGAGCCGGAGGCGGCGCCGCGCCGGAACTCTTCGTTTCGGTCTTCTTTCCGCAGCCCGCCGCGGCGACCAGCGCGATCGCGAGGATCGCGACGGTTCCCAACCCGTTCCGTTTCCATCGTTTCGTTCTCATTGCGTTTTCCTTTCTCCTCGATCCTCCGGATCCTGGGATCCCGGGAATCAGCCTTCACTTTCCTCTGCGGCCGCGCGGCAGACCGGACACTGTTCGATCACCGAGCCGCACTGCTTGCAGACATGGACTTCCTTCTGGAAGTAGCCCTGTTCGCCCGAGCGATAGATCGTCCGACAGGTTGGACAGACGTGCTTCGCGTCCTTCACCCCTTCGGCCGGCTGAAGGACGGTCGCCGCGTGGCACGTCGGACAGACCACATCGTCGCCCTGCGCCGCCGCGCGCGGCGCGGCCCCGCCGCCGGTGGTGGAGCACCCCGTCACGACCAGCGCCGCCGCCAGGGCCAGCGCGGATCCGAACAACACGTTTCTTCTTCTCGTTGACTTCATATCATTCTCCTCGCTTTCTCCGCGTCCCCCCGGTTCCGGGGGAACGCCTCGGTTTGTTCTTCCCACCGCTCATCCCGCCGCCTCTTCCGGATCCCGCGCGCGGAACGTCCGCCGCATGGCGATCCCCTTGGCAATGAAGAAAATGACCGGGTAGATGAGCAGTTCCATGATGAAACTGGTCGCCAGACCCCCGATCATCGGCGCGGCGAGCCGGCGCATCGTGTCCGCCCCGGCGCCGGTGGCCCAGAGCAGGGGCAACAGGCCGGTGAAGGTCGTCATCACGGTCATCGTCTTCGGCCGGATCCGCTGCACGGCGCCCTCCTGCACGGCGTGCCAGAGATCGTCGCGGTTGCGCATCCGCCCGCCGGACCGGAAGCGTTCGAAGCTGTTGTCCAGGTAAAGCAGCATCACCAGGCCGGTTTCCGCATCGAGTCCCGCCAGGGCGATGATCCCCACCCAGACCGCCAGGGACATGTTGTAGCCGAGCAGGTAGAGGAGCCAGACGGCGCCGACGAGGCTGAACGGAACGGCCAGCAGAACGATCCCGACGCGCAGCCAGCTGTGCGTCGCCACGTACAGCAGCAGGATGATCGACAGGACCGCCAGCGGCACCGCCACCATCAGCCGTTTCCGGGCCGTCTGCATGTACTCGTACTGTCCCGACCAGACGATGCTGTACCCCGGCGGCAGTTCGACCGATTCGCGGACCGCCCGCTGCGCCCGGCGCACGTAGGTACCGACGTCGATCCCGGCGATGTCGACGAAGACCCAGCTCGTGAGGCGCGCGTTCTCGCTCTTGACCATCGGCGCGCCCTTGTGGATCTCCAGGGTCGCAAGCTGGCCCAGGGGCACCTGCGCGCCGGACGGGGTCCCGACCAGGGTCCGGCGCAGCGCCGGCAGGCTGTCCCGCAGTTCGTGGGGGTATCGGACGTTGACCGGGTACCGTTCGAGACCTTCGACGGTCCAGGTCACGTTCATCCCGCCCGTCGCGCTCATGATGACGTTCTGGACGTCGTCGACCGTCAGCCCGTAGCGCGCGATTTCCCCGCGCCGGATCCGCACGTCGAGGTAGTTCCCCCCGACGCTCTTCTCCGGAAAGGCGCTCGTCGTGTAGGCGGCCGTTCCTTCCGATCGCTTCACCGCATTGGCGATCTCCTCGGCGATCCGGGCCAGCGTCCGGAGGTCGGGGCCCATCACCTTGATCCCGACGGGGGTCTTGATCCCCGTGGAAAGCATGTCGATGCGGGTCTTGATCGGCATCGTCCAGGCGTTGGTCAGCCCCGGGATCTGCACGGCGTCGTTGAGCCCGGGCACGTGGGTCCCGTCGGGCATCTCGTATCCGTAGATCAGTTCCTCGACGGTGATCGGCCGCGCCGGGGGCAGCAGTTTCGACGGCAGCCATTGCGCCCACGAGGGCCAGCCGTCGTAGAACCGGCGCACGGGAACCGTCCGCCATTTCGACTTGTCCCGTCGCAGCGTGATCGTCGTCTCGATCATGCTGGGCGGGGCGGGATCGGTCGCCGTCTCGGCCCGCCCGATCTTGCCGAAGACGTTCTCCACCTCGGGAAACTGCATGATCAACCGGTCGGTCTGCTGCAGAAGTTCCCGTGCCTTCGACATGCTCATGCCGGGATCCGTCGTCGGCATGTAGAGAAGATCGCCCTCTTCCAGCGGGGGCATGAACTCGCTGCCCAGTCTCTGGAAGGGGACGATCGTGATCGCGACCGTGCCGAGGGCCAGCGCCAGCGTCACCCACCGGAACCGCATCACCAGCACGAAGAGGGGTTGATAGAGCGCCTGCAGCATCCGGCTCAGGGGATTGTGTTCCTCCGAAAGGATCCGTTGCGGCAGAAGAACCAGCAAACTCAACACGACCCAGCCGATCACCATCCCCAGGCGGAACCGTCCCAGGACGGGCATCGGCATCCAGGCCAGCAGCGCGGCCGGCAACGCCGCCACGAGGGCCGTGACGACCCATTGTTTCCGCCGAGAAACCGTCGGCGGGAAAAAGCGTTCCGAGACGAAGAAGACCATCAGCACCGGAATGATCGTCACCGCCAGCACCGCCGCCGACGCCATGGCGAAGGTCTTCGTGTAGGCGAGGGGTTTGAAGAGCCGCCCCGACTGTTCCCCCAGCACGAAGATCGGCAGGAAACTGACCGTGATGATCAACAGGCTGAAGAAGAGGCTCGGGCCGACTTCCCCGGCGGCCTCCGAGATGATCGCCCCGCGCGGGCGCGGCGGTTCGCCCGAGGCCGTCCGTTCCGCCTCCCGTTCGAGGTGCTTGTGTGCGTTTTCCACCATGATGATGGAACTGTCGACCATCACCCCGATGGCGATCGCAATGCCTCCGAGGCTCATGATGTTCGCGTTGATTCCCAACGCGTACATCACCAGCAGGCTCGTGAGCACGCCGGTCGGCAGCACGAAGGCGGCGACCAGGGCGCTGCGGGCATGCAACAGGAAGAGCATGATCACCAGCGAGACGACGACCATCTCCTCGACCAGGGTCCCGCTGAGGGTTTCCATCGCCCGGTCGATCAGATCGCTGCGGTCGTAGCCGGTCTCGATCCCCACCCCCGGGGGCAGCCCTTCCTCGAGTCCGGCCAGTTTCTCGCGAACCTTTTCGATCGTCGTCCGCGCGTTGCCGCCGAACCGCATGATGACGATCCCGCCGACCGCCTCGCCCTCGCCGTTCCATTCCGCGATGCCGCGGCGGATCTCGGGCCCGATCCGGACCTCCGCAAGATCCTCCAGGTAGACCGGCGTCCCGTCCGGGGCGGCCCCGAGGGAGATCCGCCGGAGATCCCGGAGCACCTTCTTCGACCGGAGTTCCCCGATCGTCTCCCCCGATTCGCGCGCCGCCCGGATCTCCTCCTCGGTGACCGACCCGAGATACCCGATCCCGCGCACCATGTACTCGGTCTCGCTCATCTCGATCAGCCGGCCGCCCACGTCCGAGTTCGACCGGCGCACGACGTTCTTGACCCGGCTCAGGGGAATCCCGTAGGCGAGAAGCCGCACCGGATCGACGACGATCTGGTACTGCTTGACGAACCCGCCCAGCGACGCCACCTCGCTCACGCCGTCGACGGCGGTCAGCTCGTACCGCAGGTACCAGTCCTGGATCGTGCGCAATCCCGCCAGATCGACGTCGCTGCGGACCAGTTCCCGCCCGTCCAGGGGACAACGGTCGATGCCGCGGACCAGCTCGATCGGACGCACGCGTTCCCGGGCCTCTTCCGGCACGTCTGCGAGTGTCTCGTACCGGCGGTTCTCCTCGAGATCCGCGTAGACGATCTTCGTATCCTGGAACACGCGGCGCCGCACGAGCCGCTTGCGGATCTCCGGGTCCCCGGGCAGGTCGTTTTCCCGGCCGTACCAGGCGTCCGTCTCCGGGTCGTACCAGAGCCCGTTCGGATGGTCCGGGCAGTATTTCCCCGTCACCAGGACGTACTCGTAGACCCACCCCACCCCCGTGGCGTCCGGCCCGAGCTGCGGACTGACCCCGGGAGGGAGTTTCGCCGCCACGAAGCTGAGCTGTTCCAGCACGCGGCTGCGCGCCCAGTAGAGGTCGGTGCCGTCTTCGAAGATGATGTAGACGAAGCTGCTGCCGAACATGCTGTAGCCGCGGACCACCTTGGCGAACGGAACCGCCAGCATGGCCGTCGTGAGCGGGTAGGTCACCTGGTCTTCGACGATCTGGGGCGCCTGCCCGGGGTACTCGGTGCGGATGACGACCTGCACGTCGGACAGGTCCGGAATCGCATCGACCCGGATGTTGAAGACCGCCCAGATCCCGCCGGCGACGACGCACAGCGTCAGCAACAGGACCATCGCCCGGTTGCGGATGCACCAGTCAATGAGTTTCGGGATCATGTCGTGGTCCTCACTGCGAATCGGTCCCGGAATCCGGCGCTGCGGACTTCGCGGTCCGCGCGACCGGCAGGACGCGGCGCTCGTCGAAACACTCCGGCATCATCTTGCCGAAGAACGGGTTCCGGACGGCGCCGGCCGCCTGCAGCCAGACGCTGCCTCCCTGGCCGGATCGGAACATCGGGCAGTGCAATTCCTCGATCCGCCGCCCGTAGGAATCCGGCACCCCGACCGCGCGGAGCAGGGACGACAACTCCAGGCTCAGATCGGCGAATTCCGAGCGGGCCGTCTTCAGATCTTCCGCCGACTGCAGCTTCGAGGCCCGCGCCCGGGCCCGGGCGATTCCATCGCGCCGGCCACGGAACCCGGGTCCTCCCGGGATCTCCGCGTCCAGGAGGCGGTCGATTCCGTCGACCAGCCGCCGTGCCTGTTCCGGCACCGTCGCTACGGAGTCGTCGGCCAGTTGCGCGCCGATCCCCAGATACGCATCGAGAATCGTTTCCAGCACCCCGGCGACGTCCCGCGGCAACTCGGCCGCCGCCTCCGTCGGCGCCGTTTCCGGGACCGCGGGTTCCTGATCCGCCGCCTGCGTCCCCCGCATCATGCGGGCGAGCGATTCCCTCATGCGGGCCTCGCTGTCCAGAAGGAACTGCCCGCTGGTGACGACCATCTCCCCGGGGCGCAAGCCTTCCAGGATCTCCACGGTCCCGTCGGCCTCGACCCCGGTGCGGACATCGCGCGGTTCGAACTTGCCCCCGCCGAGGCTCACGAAGGCCACCTTCCGGCGGCCGGTGTCGATTACCGCCTCGACAGGCGCCAGCGTCCGTTTCTCGGCCAGCACCCCCCGCAGTTCCACGTTCGCGAACATCCCCGGCTTCAGGAAAAGCCCCGGATTGTCGAACTCGAGCCGCACCTTCACCTCGCGGGTCTTGGGATCGAGGAAGGGATAGATGTAGATCACCTTGCCCTCGAACGTCTGGCCCGGGATGTACGGCAGCGACATCACCGCCCGTTGCCCGACCTCGACGAAGGGCAACTGGTACTCGTAGAGCGTCGCCATCACCCAGACCTTCGACAGGTCGGCGATGCGGAAGACGCGCATTCCCGGGTCGATCCGCATCCCCTCGGTCGCGTGCTTCTCGATGACGATCCCCTCGTACGGGCTGCCCAGGGTGACCGCCTTTTCCGGGCGCCCCCGTTCCTCCAGTTCGCGGATCTGTTCGGCCGTCAGGTCGTAGTACAGGAGACGCGTTCGCGCCGATTCCAGGAGGCCGCCCGTCCCGGTTCCGGGTTCCGTACCGGACCCGGTTCCCCGGCCGCGCTGCCGTTTCCATTCCAGGAGGTATTCCTCCTGGGCGGCGTAGAGCTCGGGCGAATAGAGGTCGAACAGCGGTTCGCCCCTGCGGACCGGCGCGCCGAGGTAGTCGACGTGGAGTTTCTCGATCCAGCCGACCACCTTGTTGTTCACGTCGGCCAGGCGGGTTTCGTCGTAGTCGATGGTTCCGACCGTGCGGATGACGCTTTCCAGCGGCCCGGTCCGGACCGGCCGGATCCGCACGCCGATGTTCTGAACGATCACCGGATCGATGGCGATCTCCCCCGTGAACTTCGCCGGATCCAGCGGCACCAGTTCCATGCCGCAGATCGGACAGAGCCCGGGCTTCGGAAGGATGATCCAGGGATGCATTCCGCACGTGTAGAAATCCGCCCGCGCCTCTTCCCGCGCGGATTCCCCGGCGTCGGGCGCCGCGGGTTTCGCCCGCCGCGCCTGGTAGCGGCCCGCCGAAAAGAAGACGACCGCCAGAACGATCCAACCCGCAATTCGCCGCAGTCGGCGCGGAATCGGGCTTTTCCCCGGTTCCGAAACGGTTTTCGGGTTCCGTTCGTCCCGCTCTTCCGGGCGCTTCGTCCTGGTCATCGTCCTTTCCCTCCGCCGGGCGCCTCCGGGCGATCCGATCCGGCGGCGGCACGCGCCTCCGGTTCGTTCCTGCCCGGATCGATGCCGACCGCTTCGTCCAGATCCGCGAGCGCCTGTTCCAGGAGCATGACGCTCTGGTGGTACATCAGTTGAAAGTCAAGAAGTTTACGCCAGTTGTCGATCACCGTCAGGAAATCCGTCCGTCCGGATCGGTATCCCGCCATCGAAACCTCCAGCGTCTGCCGGGCCTCGGGCAGGATGGTCTCCTGCAGCAGCAGTCCCTGCTTGCGCTGCGCATCCACACGGGCCAGGGCGTCTTCGACGGCGGCGGCCACGCGGTTGCGCGTCTCGTCCAGCAGCGAGGCGGTTTCCCGGACGCCCCGTTCGGCCTCCCGCTCGACCGCGTCGAGCCGCGACGGCCACAGGGGGATGTTGATCCCGACCCCCAGCCACCACTGGTCCCGGCCGTTGGCCGAAGGCGCCAGTCCCGCGTCGTCGACCCAGTTGTAGGAACCGAAGACCGTCAGGTCCGGCCATCGCTCGAGCCGCGCCCGGGACCGCCGTTCCTCGTAGACCTCGATGCGGCTCTCGGCCGCCCGGACGAAGGGATTGTCCCGAAACGCCCCTGCCCGCAGCGCGTCGGGATCGATCGATCGGAGCGCCGGCTCCCGAATCCCCGCTTCCGGCAGGGGCGCCGCCGCGGGCCGGTCCAGGAGCCGGTTCAGGCGCGCCGCCGCCGTCACCCTGCGCTGTTCCCAGGCGAAGAGGTCGTTGTCCAGTCCTCCGATTTCGACCGAGATCCGCAGGACATCCTGCTGGGTCGCCGTGCCCGACCGATATTTGGCTTCCGCGACCTGCCGGAACCGATCGAGCAGCTCCCGGCTGGCGCGGGTCACCTCGATCCCCCGTTGCGCGTAGTAGTAGCTCCACCAGGCGCGCCGGGCCTCGGCCGCGACACGAACCCGCGCGGCCGCCAGTTCGCCGAGGGCGACATCGACCTCGCGTTCCACGATCCGTTTCCCGGCGCCCAGCTTGCCTCCCAGGGGAAAGCTCTGGCTCAGGGAAACCATGGCGTCAACCCGGCCGGCCGCCGTCTCCGCCATGTCCCCGACCGGCGCCACCGTCAGGCGGGGATCGGGCAGGCTGACGGCCTGGGGGATCCGTTCGCGGATCCGCTCGACCTTCTCGGTCGCGGCGGCGATGCCGGGATTCCGATCGAGCGCAAGCCGCACGAAATCCCCGGGGCCCGCGTCCGCGGGAATCTCGACCGGAACGTTCAAGGATTCTCCGGCCGGCGCCGCGGCGCGGGCACGCGAACCGTCGCCGACCGTCGTCGCGGCCCCGGCGGGGCCGGTCCACGACGGGACCGACAGGAGAAGGACCGCCGCGGTCGCACCCGCCGCCGTTCGGCGCATTCCGGTGGACGCCGCCGGACCGGGTCCGTTTCCGCTCCTCTTGAGGAAGCGGGGAGATTCTGCATGGCTCTGAGTCATTTCTTCTTCCCTTCCGGACCGTTTGCATCACGCCCGGATCCCGCCCGCGGGCGGGGCAGCAAGGGTCTCGAACGACGTTCCGCGACCGGCCGATCCGGCCGGGAACGATCCCTGCATCAACGGAAAAGACTCAGAGCCGAAGACGAATGCAGGAGAGAATCGGTCCGAGATCCGCCGGACCGGCGAAGGATCGGGCCGGAGACGTTGCGGGACGGACGGGCGCGGTCGCGCCTCCGCGATCCGCCGGCAGTACGGCTGTTGCGCCGTTCGCCGTCGCAGGCGCCGGCAGCACGTCGTCGGCGCCCACGGGAACGCCGTCCTTCGGAACCGAGCAACCGCAGTACGGCTTCTCCCCCTTCGGTTCCTCCGGCGCCGGAGCGCAGCATCCCCCGCCCTCGTCTCCTGCGCAGGAGACGAGGATCCGGTGATGAAGCGTGCAATCCGCATGCACGCAGAACGCCGCCTCGATCGGCGAACCGATCGCCGCGATCAGGAGCGCGCAGAGCGCCCAGACGACGGTTCTGTGGATGTCTCCGGATTTCTTCATGATACCGCTCCAACATCGCACAATTCCGGCGATCGTCAAGGCAACCCGATTCCCTTCGAGGCCTGCCCCGGTTGCCGCCCGGGACGTCTCCCGCACGGCTCCGGGATCGTCGGAATCACCGAGGGGATCGGCGGACGGGAGGGGATTCGGGATCGGCGACGAGGAAGACCGGGCTCGTCCATCCCATCGCGCCGTCTTCGAGAACGACCACGGCGTAGTAGTAGGCTCCGGCCGCAACCAGGTCCCCCGGAGAGACTTCCCGGTCGGTCCACTCGAGTCGGACGGGTTCCCCGGGGCGCGCCCATCGCCGCACGACACGCCCGGCCCGCACGATGCGGACCTCGCGCACCGGCACGTCCGCACGGATTTCCACGCTCACCGTCGGGGCGCCGCCGGGACGATATTCCGCACCCATCATCCGGCCGTCGACCCGGAAATCCACCAGGAACCGTGCCCCCGTGGTCGCGTACACGCGGCGGTTCCACAGCGCCTCGAAGATCGATTCCCTCGTCAATTCTTCGGCCAGCACCGCCGTCACGCCCACCCCCTCGTGTTCGCCGCCGCCGGTGAACCCGAACCGGTAGCCCCGGGCCAGGCCGTCCTGGATCGACCGTCCCGGAACGGTCTCCCTCCCGAAGTTCTCGGGGGCAAGATCGCATCCGTCGAACTCGCAGGATCCCCGGACCTGGAAGATCTCCGCGAGCCGCACGTAGGCGGGATCGAAGAAATCCCAGTTCAGCGGATGCATCGCGTCGGAGGGATGATGCGGAATCGTCAGGCTCCGCCCGCGCGGCAACGACCGCCACAATCCTTCCGGATCGCCCGTCTCGGGATCGTCGACGCGCAGCAGGGGGCCGTCTTCATCCGCGTAGAGAACGCAGTAGTGCCCGTGGTTCCTTCCGTCGGACCGCATCGAGGCCGTCCATTCGAACCCGAGGAACGCCGCAAAACCGCCGGGCAGATCGAACAGCCGGGCGCTGCGCCGCGTCCGCGCCCAGGCCGGATCCGACATGAAATCGTGGTCGGTGACCATGGCGAAATCGAGTCCGCCCACGTCCCGGGCGACCCGGTATTTCTCCTCGATCTCGGTGCAGTGGAACTTCTCGTGCAGGCTGCAGGGAGAAAGGTTCGAATGCATGTGCAGATCGCCCCAGTAGAGTCGGTACACCCGGTCGCCGCAACGGACGACGGGACGGTCCGACGGTTTCAACCGGAAGGAATCGGGCGGCCGCGCCGGCCGCGCCGCCGCCGGGATCCACGCCGCCGCGCGCCCCTCGGGCACCGTCGCCCGGACGACGGCGAACCGTTCCCTGTCCTTCGCACCGGACTCCGTCAACCCGGCCAGAAGAAGCGACCCCGGTTCGGGACCCGGACAGACCGGCGGCGCGACCCGCCGCGGCAGGAACAGGTCCGGCAGGGAAATTTCTTCCCAGTCTCCCCCGGATCGCGAGAAGGCCGCCCGGATCCTCCAGCCCCGGGGATCCCGGTTCCAGGAGAGCCACGCCACGAACGGCCGTCCCTCCGCATCGACCGTCACGCGGGGAGCGCCGGAGGAACCCGACGCCCCGGGGAGGACCGCGCTGGAATCGCCGGGATCCGCATCGTCCAGGAACCACTCTCCCCGCCGGAACCGGATGCGCCGCAGGCCCATCCGGGATTCCACGCGCCATCCGTGTCCGAACGCTGGGATGATCGTTCCGATCATCCGGTCCCCCGCCCGGACCGGACGGGAGTTCTCCCACGCCGCGAGGATCCCGTCGCCCGCCGAACAGAGCGAGGGTTCCAGGTCGTTCCGTTCGTCGAACCCGACCCCGGCCGAGGAGAGGACCGTGCCGTCGCAAGGATCCAGAGCCAGGGCGACCAGGCGGTAGCGTTCCCCGTCGTAGGCCTCCGCCGCCACGTACAGGACGCCCTCGTCGTCGGCGGCGATCTGCGGTCGATAGAAGCGCGCGCCCGCGGGGGTCAGGATCCGGCCCCCCGGCGCCTGGACATCCTGCGCGGATACCGGCAAGGACAAATCGGTTCCCTCGAGAAAACTTCCTTCCGCGGCATGCCGTTCCCACACCACCCGGACCCGCTCGTCCGCGGGCAGAATCGAGGGGTTGGCGACGTGGCCCCATCCGGTGCAGGGAACCCGGGTCGCGGACCTGTCCGTCCGAAGGCATCCCGCCAGGATTCTCGAGACGCCCTCCCGATGTTCCGAGACGACAACCCACAGGTTCCCGGACCCGTCGAAAACGGCCCGCAGTCGATCGTAATCCCCCGGTTCCGGAAAGATCGGCGTCCAGGCATCACCGGGAATCCTCGCAACCGACTCCGCCCCCTCGAGCCGCCGCGCGCAGACCCGCCCCGTCGCGCACACCCGGGTTCCTTCCTCCGCGACGACTCCGACGACCCACGGCTCGCCCCGCGGATTCCGAACGAGCACCGGAACCCCGAGAATCCTTGCTCCTTCGTCCATCCGGACCCCCTCTCCTTCCGGATTCGCGGCGATATTCCCGCGCGGACGGCAATCCGCGGGACCCCGCCGGCCGTTCTCAGGGAACGATCGGCGCCATGGGGTTCTGTACTCTGCGGTACTTGACGCGGGATTCGTTGCCCGCGGCGTCGACGGCCTTCACCTCGAACACGAAATCCTCCACGTCCGGCCGCGGAAGGCGAAACGTGACTTCCTCCCGCAAATCCCCGACCCAGACCCAGTCGATGCCGTATTCCCTCGAAAGGGGATACTCGTACCAGCGGTAATAGTACTCGGCGATGCCGGACTGTTCCCAGCGCCCCGGTTTGGGACGACCGAAACCGTCTCCCGAACGCGCCCGCACCACCAGCTCGTCTCCCTCGAACCGGATGTTGCGGATCTCCACCCTCGGAGGATGCCGATCCTGGTACGCCAGCGCCCATCCCCGGTAGGTCTTCGCCGTCAGACAGAGATCTCCGTCCTGCCGAAGGAAGAAGACCGACGGGCAGATGTACTCCGACTTGCCGCGGCGGATCGTCGAGTCGCTCGACATGAACCAGGAGAACCGCTGGGCGTACCGCCCTTCGATCAGCCAGGGAATCATCTCCATGAACTCGGCGATGCCGTTCCACTCCGTCTGCCGTTCCTCGAAGGTGAAACAGTCCTTCGCCGGGTCGGGCGCGTAGGGCCAGCAGCAGTCGCCATCCTCGTCCCCCTTCTCCACCCGGTAGCACATTCCCTCCTCGGCGCACGCGGCGCCGCATCCGTCGGGCCCCTTGTAGACGTAGGGCCGGCCGATCAGGGCCCCGGGCCGGGCCAGCAGTCCCCATTCCGTCGCCCAGGCCGGTTTGTGGCCCTGGCCGATCGTCTCCAGGAACTCGCGGAAGGAGACGAAATTCCGTTTCGAATTCTCGATGTCCGCCGCGACCCCGGCCGTCCCGTACTGCGTGTTGTACGGGTGGAAGGCGTAGATATCCACGGGCATCTCCTCGCCGTACATCCTGCGGTACTCGTCCATCACCAGGAGCATCCAGGCGTTGTGATTGCGGAACTCCCGGCTGTACTTCCGCAGCGACGGGCGATCCAGCTCCGGGGAATCGACGAGTTCCTTCGAACGCCACTTGTGCGGGTTGTCGTAGATCGGCCAGGCGATCCCGCCGTTCATCACCCGCGCCGTCGGATCCCACCTTTTGATCTCCGTGTACCAGTCGTGGTACCATTTCGCATACTCGATCGGCCGGAAATAGGGACCCCAGTCGGGTTCGTTGCCGATTTCCCAGACGCGGCCGGGGTATTTCGTCACCCACTCGCGCACGCGGCGGAACCCCGGATGGCTCCGGACGTTGTCGACCGCAAAGACGCCGTTCGTGGGGTCGTACCGGATGAACTTGTGGAGGTTGCCCCAGTTCACCTCGACGATCCCGCAATGGGTGTTCGGATTTTCCTGCAGAAGCTTCTCGTTCACGCCCCAGGTCTTGATGGATCCGAACCGGAAGACGCCGTTGAGATCCCCCCCGCCGACTCCGAACCGGGGATCCGTCCAGGGACGATCCACCGTGCCGCCGGCGAGCCGCACCTGGTATTCGCGGTCGAAGACCCGTTCCCCGTTCACGAAGGCGTCGTTGGCCTCCCCGCCGTCGTCTTCCAGCGACGCGCTCAGCACGACCGCGCTCCCCTCCGGAGCCAGGGGTTCGCAGGTCAGCAGGTAGGATCCCCGCACCGTGACGGGTTCCGGCAACTCGATCTCGACCCATTCCGCCTCCGCCGAATCGATCCGCGCGGTGCGCGCCATCATCGGTTCCTCGGCCCAGGTCAGCGCCCTGCTGCCCTTCCACCGCCACAGGGAAAGCTTGACATCGACCGGCGGATCCGTCTCCCGCAAGAGGGCCATGCGGAAGCCGACCCGCGCGAAGAGGGTCCCCGGCACGAGTCCGTTCCGCGGGCGGGCCGCCAACACGTTGAAGAGCTGCCCGTGCGATTCCCCCACGGGGCATTGCAGAACCGTCTCGGCCGTGTAGAGGGTCACCGGAATCGGCTCCGGGACCGCCGAATCCGCGTTCCGGACCGCCGCCGCGAGGATCGCCGCCGGCAGCGCGCAGGAAAGGATCCACCGGGAAACCTTCATGCCTTCCGCCTCCTTGCGCATGCATCGACGCCGCGCGCAGAGGATCCCGACTCATCCGGCATGCGTCAATCCGTTTCGAGCGCTCGGTTCCCGCATGCCCCTCCGATGACACCTTCGAAGGACCGATAGTCGAACCCGGATGGCGACCGTCGCGCGGAGCGGCGGGGGTCCTCCGGCAAGGGCTACGACCGCAGGAGATCTCGCCGCGTCGCGGCGAACGCCGGGAAGGCGCGAGGCCGGGACGTTCAGCGCCGCCGGCGCAAGAGGCGGGCGGCGGCGATCGCGAGGAGGCCGAGCAGCCCCGGCTCCGGCACCATGTAGGTCCGGAACACGCTGTCCGCGGGATCGTGGAACGGACCGGGACCTTCCCACCACTTGGTCGTCTGGCCGGCCGTGGTGTACGTATAGAGACCGCCGCCCGCGTACGAGGCGGGGTCGTCGTACCATCGCCACCGAATCCATGTATCCGACTCGCCGGCCTCCAGCACGATCGAATACAGGTCGCCCTCGGTGAGCGTCAGGTTCTCCTGCTCGAAGTCGATCCGTTCCCAGCCGGAGGTGATCCCTCCCTTGGGGACGACGACCGTCGCAAGCACGTCGCCGGGCGCAAGGCTGGGCAGACCGTCGACCGTCCGGGTGATCGAGACATTCAGATCCCCCGGCGTGTGGACATTGCTGATCCCGATGTCGACGAACGCCAGGATCTCCGTGAGCCCGGGCGTGAACGTCTGGGCGAGCTTCCGGTTCTCCATCACGCTCGTGTCGCCGCCCATAAGCTCCTGGTACTGATCTAGGACATACGCTCCGGCGGGAAGGGCAACGGTCAGAAGCGACAGAACGACGGCGACGCGGAGCGGGCGGATCATGGCAAACCTCCTTGGGGCGGTCGGAACGCCGCCCGGATGATGCGCACCGGAACGCCGCAGGTCAAGGGCGGGAACGCGGAGAGCGCCAACGCCCTTCCCCTTAGGCGCGGGCCGTGCGATGTCTGCGGAGTCTCTGTTCGACGTAGATCGCGGCGAACAGCCCGACGCCGAGCAACGCCGTCCAGTATCGCTGGTCGTGGGGAATCCCCAGGAGACGCGCGACGAGATCGGGCCGCATCAGGATCAGCGTCACCCCCAGGAAGGCCGGCGCCTCGTACCATCGGTTCCAGGTGACGAACCAGCCCTGCGTGACCGCCACGAAGGCGAAGTTGCCGAGGCACGCCATGGCGAAGATCAGCAGGCCCAGCGGCCAGCTCCGCACGCCGTGCAGGATCAGGTCGGCGTTGAAAATGAACATGAAGGGCAGGATCGCCGTGCGGATGTCGTAGAGAAACCCCTGGATGCCCGTGGGGATCGGCGGCGACTTGGCGATCGCCGCCGCCGCGTACGCCGCGAGACCGACCGGCGGGGTGTCGTCGGCGAGGATGCCGAAATAGAAGACGAAGAGGTGCGCCGCCATCAGGGGCACGAACAGGCCGTGCCGTTCGCCGAGCCCGACGATCACCGGCGCGGTAAGGGTGGCCATCGTGATGTAGGTGGCCGTGGTCGGCAGCCCCATCCCGATGATCAGGCTTGCGATCGCCGTGATGATCAGCATCAGCAGGATGCTGCCGAAGGAGATCGCGTCGATCGCCTCGGTGATCATCCCCCCCAGCCCCAGGGAGACGACGCCGACGATGATCCCGGCCCCGGCGGTCGCCAGGGCGACGGAGACCATGTTGCGGCCGCCGGCCTCCAGGCCGGCGAGAACCTCGGAGGCACCGCGTTTCAGATCGCCGAGGTAGCCGAAGGACTCCGCGCCGCCGTCCCCGGCCGGTTCGGCCGCCGAAGGAGGCCGGCGGGACCGTCCGCGGAGTTTGCGCAGGAGGCGTCGCACGGGGTGCTGCACCAGCATCAGCAGCGCCGTGATCCAGCAGGCGGTGAAGGCGGCCGACTCCGGGGTCCGGCGCAGGATCACCAGTTGATAGATCAGGAATCCGAGCGGGATCAGGTAGTGGAGACCGTTCAACAGGACGGCGCCGAACCTCGGCAGATCCCGGCGCGGGATCCGTTCCAGGCCGAGTTTGCAGGCCTCGACGTGCGTGATGTAGAGCAGCGCGGCGTAGGAAGCGAACGCGGGAATCGCCGCCGCCTTGATGACCTCCACGTACGGAACGTTCACGTATTCGGCGATGATGAAGGCCGCGGCGCCCATGATCGGAGGCGCGAGCTGGCCGTCGGTGCTGGCGGCCACCTCGATGGCCGCGGCCTTGGTCGGCGGATATCCGACCTTCTTCATCAGCGGGATGGTGAAGGTCCCGGTCGTCACGATGTTCGCGATGCTCGATCCGGAGACCAGGCCGGTCAGGCCGCTGCTCAACACGGCCGCCTTGGCGGGACCGCCCCGGAATCCGCCCAGCAGCGAGAGCGCGAGTTCCGTGAAGAACCGTCCCGCGCCCGCCCTTTCCAGCAGCGCCCCGAACAGGACGAAGAGGAAGACCACGCGCGCCGAGATATGCAGGGGCGTCCCGTAGACCCCCTGGTCGGCCATCGTCATCTGCCCGATGAACCGTCCCAGGGAAACCCCGCGGAAAGCGAAGGCGCCGGGCATCCACGAGCCGAGGAAGGAATAGAGGCAGAAGGCCGTCGCGATCACCGAGAGCGCGGGACCGATCGACCGGCGGCAGGCCTCCAGCAGAAGGACGATCAGCAGCAGGCCGACGACGATGTCCCGGGGCAGGGGCGAACCGTAGCGGGTCGTGATGCCTTCGTAATCGAGGATGATGTACAGGGCGGCCGCGACGGCCGCGATCCCCAGCAGGACGTCGATCCAGGGGATCCGAGTGCGGGTCCAGAGACACGACGGTCCTCGCCGGAGCCGCCGGAAGAAGGGATGACTCAGGTAGACCAGCAGCAGCGCGAAGGCGAGGTGTACGCTGCGCACCGTGATGGAATCCAGCGTCCACCAGCTCGCCACCGAGAGCTGGAAGAGCGACCACGCCACGGCGACCGCCGGCGCCGCGTAGCGCGCGGCGCCCCGGGGATGACGCAGAACGATCTCTTCCTCGAGAATCCGTTCCGCCTCGTCGTGTTCGCGCTCGATCCGGTGGGCAAGATCGCTGTCCATGCTTCCGTTCCCGGGGACATCGGCCTGGCGCCGCGCTGCGGGAGACTCACTCCGCGGGGATCAACCCCGATTCCCGGTAGTACCGCAGCGCGCCGGGATGGATCGGCGCGGTGAGCCCTTCCAGCATCTTCTCGGGGGTCAACCCCGCATAGGCCGGATGAAGCTTCCGGAAGGCGTCGAGGTTCTCGAAAACCTCGCGGGTGATCGCGTAGACGATGTCTTCCGGCACGCGGATCGAGGTCACCAGCGTGGCCTTTACGCCGAAGGTCGGAACGTCCTGCTCCTGGTTCACCGAAGGGTAGAAGGAAACGGGGATCGTCGCCGCCGCGTAGTAGGGTTTTTCCTTCAGGAGCCTGTCGATCCCGACGATCGGTACGAAATGCACCTTGCGCACGCCGGCCGTGGCCTCCTTGATGGCGCCGCTCGGATGGCCCACGGTGTAGAAGAAGGCGTCGATCCGGTCGTCCTGAAGGAGCCCGGGCGCCTCGGAGGCCTTGACGCCTTCGGCGCGAAGATCCTTCCGATAATCGATCCCCGCGTTTTCCAGGGCGTCGATCGCGTTCTGCCGCTGACCCGACCCCGGATTGCCGATGTTGACCCGTTTTCCGCGCAGATCCTGGATCGACCGGATCTCCGCATCGTCCGCGGCGACCAGGCAGACCGTCTCCGGATGAATCGAGAAAACGGAACGCAGGTTTTCCTGGGGCCCCCTGTCCGACCATTCCGCCAACCCGTGCACCGCCTGGTATTGCCGGTCGGACTGCGCGATTCCGAACTCCAGATCGCCCGCCATGATGGCGTTGATGTTGAAGACGGATCCCCCCGTCGCCTCGACGGTGCAATGCAACCCGTAGACGTCCTTCTTCCGGTTCACCATCTTCGCGATCGCGCCGCCCGTGGGGTAGTAGACGCCGGTGATCCCCCCGGTTCCGATCGCCACGAACCGGGTCGAGGAACGTTTGCATCCGCCCAGTCCCAACCCCACGGCCAACAGGCAGCCGATTCGAACCGCCGTCCGGAATCTTCTCATCGGATGGATCTCCTCCCGCCGTATCCGCCGGCCCGCGACGCGCATCCTCTTCCTCCGCCCGCGGGCCGATACGGCCGCAAGAGTCTAGCCGAACCGCGCACGAAGATCGAGGATCAGGGTTTCCCGGGAAAACGGGAAGGCGGATTCCCGGGAAAAACCCTTTCCCCGGGAATCGCAGGAAAAGACGGCCGACGGCCCCGCGTGCGCCCGCCGGGTCCGCGGATTACGGATCCGACAACCGCCGGATCATCTCGCGATCCGCCTCGGGAAACTCGTACCGGGTCAGTTCCCCCACGGAAACCCACCGGAAATCCGCAACCTCCAGCGCAACGGGATCCCCCGCCACGATCCGCGCCTCGAGAAAGGCGATCCGCACCCGCCGGTCGGTGTAGGCATGGTCGGTGGTCAGCAGGACGCGGCCCGGATCGACGGTCACCCCCAATTCTTCCTGCAGCTCCCGCCGCAGGGCCGCGCCGTCGCTTTCCCCGGCGCGCTTCTTCCCCCCGGGAAACTCCCACAGCCCGGCGAGGTGGCCCCCGTCGGGCCGGCGCGTGATCAGCAGACGCCCCGCGCCGTCCCGGACGATGCCCGCCACCACCTCGATCGCATCCACGGCGGGCGTCAACACCCGTCGCCGCGTGAACGCCGGCGCAGTCCCAGCATCAGCGCCCCGAAGAGGATCAGGGCCGCGCTCCCCGGCTCCGGAACGATCCGGAACGAATCGATCCCGAGCGACCCGGTCGGGGTCGACGCCGCCGGATAGATGGCGAACCCGAACTGCTCCGGGTGATAGAAGAGATCGCTGGGGGAAACCGAGGGGTCGTCGTTCACGATCACCCCCCAGTTCGAATCGTCTCCGACGGGGATCGTGTTCTCGACGCCCCAGTCGCCGACGCCGATCGTCAGTGGCGTCAGGTTGTAGAAGAAGCTCTGCTGATCGTCGTTCGGATCGTCGGGGTTGTTGACCACGTACTGCCCGATGAAGAAGACGAGCTGACCGCCCTTCAGATCGAGTTGCGCGCCGGTCCCGACGTCGCGGGCGTAGACCTTCACGGCGGCGTCCGGAACCGTCAGGTCGATCTCCTGATCGTCCGCGATGGTCCGATAGAGATACGCGGGCCAGTAGACCTGCAGATCATGCGCCGTATCCAGAAGGTTCAGCGACGTCCAGACGTACCCGCCGCCGCCGACCCCGCCCGCGGCCTCCCAGTTCATCGCCACGTCGTGCGGCGCGGGCGCGTCGGTGTCGTAATAGCTCCAGTTGTGGTTCATCGAGCCGGGATCGTCCCAGGACTCCTCCACGTACTCCCCCTCGACGATGCCTTCCGGGATCGACGCCGCCAGGAGCGTTCCCAGGATGATGCGGATCCAGCCGTGTCTTCTCTTCATCTTCCATCCCCCCTTCCCGCCGGGATCCGGGAAGGACTCCGCCGTCCCCCGTCCCGTAACAATCATTTCAGCCGGGATCGGACCGGAAGTCAAGCCTCAATCCTTTCCGCTCCCGTTTTCCCCCTTCCGAGCCTCCCGATACACCTCGATCTCCGTAACGGACCAGTTCTTCCTCGGGTTCGGATCGCATTCCGCGATCTCCAGACGCAGGGCGTCGGTCCGGACCGGCTCGAAGCGCAGGGTCTGCAGCCGTTCTCCGTAGAGGGGATGCCCGTTCTCGAATTCAAAGGGATCCAGCTTCGCGGGAACGCGGTCGAGCACGGGTTCCCACGCGCCGCCGCTGCGGCGAAGCAACCGCAGGGCGCCCGCCTGGTCGTAGGGATAGTGATGGTAGATCAGCGACACGCGGTTCACGTCGCAAGGCCCGGGGAACCGGATCTCGATCCACATCCCCTCCTGCTGCGGCGCGGCGCTCTTCCACTTCGTAGACCGGTCGCCGTCGTGCAGCGCGGCGGCGGCGGAGGGGTTGTGGCTCGTGACGACGTCGAACTCGCCCGGCGGGATCCGTTCTTCCCGGCCGTCCCGTTCGAACCGGAAATCCTCGTAGATCGCGTAATCGCCGCGCATCGTCCTGCGGCTCGTCACGCCCATCTCGGCGAGATCCCGTTCGAACCGCGAAATGCGGAAGCGGTCGATCTCGTTGAGCACGTACACGGCGTCACGGTCGGCGTGGACCTCGTCGAAGTAGGGCAAGGGCCAGAAGGAGAATCGTTCGTTGTAGGGCTGGGCGCAGAGAATCGCCTCGTCGGTGAGATAATCGATCCGGTACGCGGTCCAGTACGATGCGAAGGCGCTGCGGATCCCGGAATCCTCGAGATACTCCAGCGCGGAGCGGATTTCCGGCGTATCGGCCTGGGTCCTGGCGAAATCCGGCCGGCTCCACACATGGATCAGCATCACGGCGGTCGCCACGTTGAACCCCGCCAGGAGCACGGCGAATCCCCCCACCATCGTTCGGATCCCTCCGCGCGCCTTTCCGTAAAGGAAGGCGATCACGAAGGGAAACGACCAGGCCACCGGCAGCAGATACCGGTAGGTGTCGTGTCGCGAACGGTAGCTGAGAGCGAAGAGCGCCAACCCCATCCACGAGGCGAGGATGAAGACGTCGTAGGGATCGAGCGACGGCCATTTCCGCCGGATCGTCCGCCGCACGAAGGAAACCGACGCCAGGACCGCGGCGACCGCCAGCAACCCGACCACCAGGAAACCGAACGGCGGGCCCAGGGCCGGCCAGAGGGATTTCACCTCGCCGAGATCGGGAAAACAGATCGGCGTGATCCCCATCGTCCCCGGCAGCGTCGTCGGAATCAGGGGATCCCAGGCGTAGAGCAGCGCCTGCGCGGGACTGCGCCGGCGCACCACCTCCATGTAGGCATTCGGGTAAAGCGCCCGAACGGCCAGGTACGGAATCAGGCCGAGAACCAATCCCGACGCCGTACCGGCGATCCGCACCGGAAGCCCTCGCCAGCCTCCGTCGAGCAGAAGGAAAAGCACGGCCGCCGCCAGCACGGACACCGAGAGGAGATGAGTGCTGTAGCCCAATCCGCTGATCAAGCCGGTGAAAAACGACAGCGCCAGGACCGTTCTCCGCGACCTCCCCCTCGTCAGGAACGCGAACCAGACGGCCAACGACCAGAACACGCCCAGGAACGCATGCTGCGGCAAGGCGTAGGCCGCCTGAATCAGGAGGACATACGCCGAGGGGAACAGGATCAGGAGCACTCCGGGCCAGGTCTCCCGCAGCGGACCGATCGACCGGAGAATCAGCCATCCGCCCAGAACCCCGAGGAATCCCAGCAGGAACGTCTCGTAGCGGATTCCGAAGGCGTTGCGCGGCATGATCCGCGCCAGCGGCGCCAGCAGATAGGAGTCGATCGGAAACTGGTAGGGCTGCGCCATGAACAACAGCGGGAATCGCCCGTGGGCGATATGCTTCGCCAGCAGGCCCGAAATGCATTCGTCGCCCGTGGCGGGAAGGTTCGCCAGACTCACCCCCAGAAAGATCAATCGAATCACTACGGCCAGGACCACGACGGCGATGACGACGTTCTTCGTTTGCCGGTCCATACTCACGGATGTCCCCCCTGCGGCCGGGAAGGCCCGCGAAATGAAACCCCCTCGCATGCCGGGGCGCAAGTCCCGGGGCCGCCGCTCCGTCCCGGGCGGATCATTCCCGCCGCCCGCCGACCGGGATCGGTTCCGCCCATTCCTCCGTCATCCGGTCGGGCAACCGGAAGACCCGATCCCCCTCCCGGTCGGAGAAGTAGAGCCGGGATTCCGAAGGTTCCCGCGGGTTGCCGTCGGCCCAGAAGACGTAGAAGTCGGGCGCCGCGTCGACGACCCTGCGGACGTACGTGTGGTTCATCGGGCTCTTCCGGGTCACCTCCCGCAGCCTGGCCCAACCCGTCCCTCCCTCGCGACGGATCCAGATCGCCACCTCGCCCCCCGGATTGCCCCGTTGCGGCCCGGGTTCCGTCGGGCCGAAAACGCGCCAGACGCCGTCGGGTTCGATGAAGAGGCATCCCGTGTCGTAGTTGTTGTCCGAGCGGGTCACCGTCTCCAGGGTCCATTCGGATCCGGTCCAGCGGGCGATCCTCCATTCCCGGGGGCCGTTCTCCGGTCCCGGTTCCCATCCGAAACTCACCAGGTGAAGAATGGCCGGACGACCTTCGGCGTCGAAGGCGAGATCCTTGAGGTAGACCTTCCGTCCTTCCGCGTCGTAGTCGTGAACGAGGGCCGCGGCCGCATCTTCCCGCGTCCGCAGCGGCGTCGGGACCGCCCGGCCGTCCGCCGTCCGCCAGGTCCGTCCCATGTCGTCGGTCTGGAGATAATAGAGGTTCGTCCGGAAATTCAGCCCCAGACCGTCGGGATGAACGTTGAACGCGGTTCCCACCCCGCGTCCCCGCCGCCGGCTCACCTGGTAATGGCCCGCCTCGATCCGCGAAAGGAGGCGAGGCGGCGTCCACGACACGCCGTCCCTGCTCGTCGACCAGTGCAGCGCGCGTCCCCCCGCGTAGAGGGTGTGAAGAAAGAGAAATCCCTCCCCGTCGATGTACCACGGCTGCGGGTAGGAGAAATTCGTTTCCAGGATCCGGTCGAAGGAGGCGATGTCGTAGGGACGGCGGCTGCGGAAGACGTACGACGGCCTGGCCGTGCCGTGCGACGAGGCGAAGACCCAGATCCGGCCGTCGTGGTCGATCGAGATCACGGGGTTGTCGTGGGCGTCGCGGGTCCCCTTGTCCATCAGCCGCGTCGGGCGGCTCACCCGGCCGGTGCGGTGGTCGTAGCACCCGATCATCTCCTGCAACCGGTCCGAACCCTCCGCGAGCCCCCCGTAGACGAAGAAGGTCTTTCGCGCGGCCGGGACGTGAATCGCCATCGGGATGTGTTTCGCGCAGTAGGTCCCGAGCCCCCCGCTGTACTTGTACACGTACTCGTCGCCTGTGGGCTGGTCGCTATGCCAGATGCCGCGGTACCCCGTCGTGCCGGCCGTTCCCATCGCCGATTCCTCCGCAAGCGCGGCGCAACCGATTCCGACTCCCGCCGCCAGAACGAAGAACGCCGGCTTTCTCTTCATCGTCTCCCCGCTTTCCCGAAAATCGGCCCCCGCCGGGACGCGGTCCGGCGGCCCGGTCGACCCCGGCATTCTATCGCAAGATCCGGGCGGATCCCACGATCCCCTTTCGCCGTTTCCGCAGGCCGGCGGCGTTCCGGAAGCAACTCCTTCTGGACGACCGGGATCGCCGCGGCTATCGTCCATGGCCCATGAAAACCCGGACACCCCGGCTCTCCGCCGCACGGAAAAGGCTCCGCGGGGCCGTGATTCACCTCGTCCCCTATTCCCATGCGGACTGGGCGTGGACCTGCACGCGTCAATGGCACGAGGAACGCTACACCGAGGCCCTTGTCCAGACGCTCGAGCGGATGCGCACCGATCCTGAGCTGACCTTCTACATCGACACGTGGAACGAACAACTCGAACCCTTCGCCCGGCGAAGGCCGGATCTCATGCCGGAACTCCGCCGGCGCGTCGCCGAAGGGCGGATCGCCGTGGCCGGCGGCACCGTGTGCAACCCCCACTCCGACCGGATCGGCGGGGAAAGCTACGTCCGCAACCTCGTCATGGGGCGGCGGATCTTCCGGAAACTCTTCCCCGGCGTCGATCTTTCCGTGCTGGCGTTCAACGACGTCGCCTTCGGCCACGCCCAGACCCCCCAGCTCGCCCTGCTCGCCGGATACCGGGCCTACCGGGCCTACCGGCCGGAACACACCCTCAACGTCAAGGGGGTTCCCACCGCCTTCGTCTGGAAGGGACTCGACGGTTCGGAGATCCTCACCAGCCGCGGACATTACGGCGTTCTCTATCACACCGGCGAGATCCCCGATCACCCCGCGCAATGCTGGGAGGAGTTCTTCGCCCGCATCACCCGCGGCGGGGTCGTCGATCAGGTGGGCCCGTCCCAGCCCCCCGTGCTGTGCGTCAGCTTCGGATGCGACGATTCCCTGCCCCTGCGGGACATCCACGACCGCCCCGTCGCGCTGCACGAACTCGTCGAGGAATGGAACCGCCGCGAGACGAGCCGGATCCGGTTCGGCACCCTCCAGACCTTCTACCGCGATCTGGAAACCCACCGGGACACCCTGCCCCGGCACGAAGGCGTCATCGACCCCGTCGGATGGAGCTACTGGTTCGGACAGATCGGCAACCGCAGCCTGCGCACGCTGCGGGTCCTGGCCGATGCCGAACTCACCCGCGCGGAAACCTGGGTCGCGGCGCTTCCGGCCCGGGCTGCGACCCGTTTCGCGCGTTCCTTCGAGGAACTCTGGTTGCGCCTGCTCAAGACGTCCCCGCACGCGGTGCTCTGGCTCTTCGAAGAGGATTACGCGGAGTTGCTCCGCGAGGTCGATTTCGTGCGGCTCGAGAGCCGCCGGATCCTCGAAGACGCGGAACGGGGCCTCGTCCCCGCCCGGGGAGCCTACGACCGCTGCATCGTGACGATCCGTTCCGACCTCCCCTGGGAACGGCCCGAATGGATCCACGTCCACCACGTCTGTCCCCTGCGCGGCACCCGTTCCCTGGCGGCGGTCGATCGCAACGGGGCGCATCTGCCGGTCTACGCGCGGAACCTGCGCCTCTACCCCGACGGAACGCTGAAGGAAACCGATCTGCGGATCCGCGTCCGGATCCGGGAAGCCGGCGTCGACGCCCTGCGGATCCTGGAATCGAGCGGCGGGCGAAGGGTCCCGGGACCCGATTCGCTCCGCGCGGTCTCCGCCGGGCAATGGCCGAGCACGAGAAGCGAGGAAATCCGCGACGGAACGATCCGCCTGGGCGGACACGAGATCTCGTTCCGATCGGGCCGTCCGGTGTCCCTCGTCCCCGCGGGATCCCGTTCCCGGAACCGCCTGGAAGGAAGGCTCTTCGAACTCACCTTCCACGAGATCCGCGACACCGGGCCGTACCACTTCGGCCCCGTCGTGCGCGTCTTCCGCCCCGCGGATGTCCGCACCCGGCGGATCGACCGCTTCACCCTCGAAACCCGCGGACGCGTCGGGCCGCACCCCTTCCGGATGCAACTGCATTTCACGCCCCGCGAACCGGAAATCGAGATCGAAACCCGGATCGATTCCCGGGGAGGCGACGGATTCTTCCGGCTCGGCTGGCAACTGCCTTTCGATCCCGAACTTTTCGCCGACAACCCGTGGGGCGTCGAACCCCGGGACCTCTCCGTCGAACCCGTCGAACCGGAAGAGCGGCTCCGCCCGGGAACCTACTGGGGATGGTCCTTCTCGACGGCCCTCGGCAAGGGGGGCGGAATCACCCTCTTCGGACCGCCGGGTTCCCACGGGTATTTCTTCGAAAAGCGATCCCGCCGGTTCGGACACATCCTGCTGAAGGTGATCCGCCATCCGGAGGAAGACTGGGAAAAGTTCTCCACCCGCCTCCGGGAGGGGAAGGGTCCGCAGGATTTCCGCAGCCTGCTCCGATTCCACGGGCGCCGGCCCCGCTGGGAAACCCTGATCCGCCGGGCCCGGTCGTTCCGGAACCCGGTTCGGGCGACGGGCGGCGGATGGAGCCCGGAAGGAACGGGACTGCCCGACCCGGTTCGCGTCCTTTCCCTGGAGAGCTCGGACGCCGTGGTCTCCGCCTGCCGCCGGGAGGGCCGCGCCGTCGTCGTCCGGCTTTTCGACGCAAGCGGCCGAGGCGCCCGCGGAGAGCTTCGGCTGCCGGATCCCGCCACCGCCGTGCGCAAGACGGACCTGAACGGAAAACGCCTTGACCGCGGTTCCCCGCCCGAACTCGTCCCCGGGGGAGCCGTGCGGTTCCGTCTCGATCCATGGGAGATCGCGACCCTGCGGTTGTCGACCCTCCCCGCCGGCGGCCGCGGGACCTGAGGGCAAACCCGCCGCCCCCCCGCGGCGCGGCGGAGGAGGATCCTCGACCTTCGGCGCCCGGCCGGGCTAATCTCCGCACGGTTCCTGTCTTCGCCGGACGGCAGAGGGGAGAAAAACATGGTCGGCACCATCCTTGCCTTCACCCTGGTTCTGGGGGACATCGGCACGGCTGACATCAAGCCGGCGGAAATCTCGGCCCCGGACACGCGTTTCATCGAGGTGGCGCTGCATTCGATGTGTCTGCAGGCCCTCGGAAGGGCCCCGCAACCGGAGGAAATCCAGGGGGCCCGATGGTTTCTTGACGTTTCCCCCGGCGATTCCCTCGCCGACTACCGCCGATGGGTCGCCGACCGGAGGTTGTCGAAAGAGATCGTCGACGTCTATCGGGAGCTGACCGATCGGGATCCCCGGTTCGACGATTTCTTCTCCCTGATGCGTTCCTCGGTCGAGACCCTCGGGGAATCCGCCCTGCTGCGCCGGACGATCGAGCGCGCCTGCGTCGAAACGGAGCGGAACCCCTTCGTCTCCTTCCGCGGCCGCGTCGTCGACGCTTCCACCGGCGATCCCGTCCCCGACGCCCGGATCTACCTGCGCGGATACGTCCTCGGCCGCACGGCGCGGAGCGGACCGGACGGAACCTTCGAAGTGGGATCGGTGGCCCGGAGCCTGAACGGCACCGTGGTGGTGATCGCCCAATCGCCGAACCACGCCCGCTGGGTGCGCGTGTTTCCCCTTCCGGACCGGCGGCCTTCCGAACCGGATTTCCCGGAATCCCTGGAAATCCGCCTTCAACCGGGTTCGGCGGTGGAGGGCGTGGTGGTCGACGCCGAAGGGCAGCCGATCTCCGAGGCCCGGGTCGTCCTCGACGATTTCGCAACCGTCACCGACGGCCGCGGCCGGTTCCGGATCGAAGGAATCGATCCGCTGCTCGGGGCGCAGACCCTGGCGGTGCACCACATCAATTACCGCAGCCGGATGACGCGCATCATCCCGCCCGCTCCCGGTTCGACGGGCCGAATCCGGATCATCCTCCACCCCGGATTCCAGGTCCGGGGCGTCGTCCGGGACCGGGAAGGAAACCCGGTGCCTTTCGCGCGGGTGTCCCGCTACCGGACGGGCAGCGCGACCGCGACGGAGTGGACGGTGGCCGACGCCGAGGGACGCTTCGAGACGGGACGGAACACCCCGGGCCCCTGGGTGTTTGCGGCCGAGCACCGCGACCATGCCGCCGCCTGGAAGGTCGTCGAACTCTCTGCGGAGAATCCGATCGCGGAGATCGAACTCGTCATGGGACCCGGCCGCACCCTGTCGGGCCGCGTCGTGGCGGACGGAAGACCTCTTTCGGGCGCCGTGGTCGGCGGGATTCTCATGGAAGAGGGGCCTCCCCTCGTCGCGGCGACGGTCTCCGACTCGGAAGGCCGGTTCCGCCTCCTCCACGTCCCCGAGGGACCGGGCGTGCTGCGCGCTCACGCCCCGCCCCCGGAAACCCTCCAGGGAAGAGTCGATTTCGGCGCGGACGACGCGGAAGACCTCGACATCGTCCTCGAACAACCGGAGGCGTTGAAAGGTTGGCTCTCCGGGAAGGCGGTCGACGCCGATTCGGGACGTCCGATTCCGCAGTTCCAGGTGCAGATCCGGTTTCCGGCGTTCTGCGGCGACGCCTTTCCGACGCCCGGGGAGATTCTCAACGGCTACCGCTGGATCGACGTCGAGAACGACGACGGGATCTTCCGGGTGCCCGCCAAGCCGGACGGCGGTTACCAGGTTCTCCTCCGGGCCGCCGGCTACCGTACGACCTCCGAATGCCTCCGGGCCGCCGCGGATCCTCCCGCGCCCCGGGAAACGCCGCTTCGGCCCGGGATCCCTCTTTACGGAAAGGTCGTGGACGATGCGGGCCGCCCGATCCGCGGCGCGCGCGT
>CAYNBQ010000006.1:38953-63991 GCA_964395275.1 uncultured Verrucomicrobiota bacterium | reverse complement strand
CCACGGGACGGATCTGGGATGTTTCGATCACGCGCGAGCGCATCAACGTTCCCAGCGTGAAGGGAACGCGGGTTCTCAAGGACAACATCGGGTACGTGCGGATCGTGCAGTTCAACGAACCGACCGAACGGAACTTCGAGAAGGCCCTTCGAGAACTTGAAGAGAAGGGGATCGAGGGGTTGATCATCGACCTCCGGAACAATCCCGGGGGACTGCTCGACTCGGCGGTGCGCATCGCCAGCAAGTTCATTCCCGCGCGGGAACTGATCGTTTCGACGGAGGGACGGGCCCCGTCCCAGCGGAAACGCTACGTGGCGCTGAGCGGCAACAAGCACCCCGATTACCCGATCGTCATTCTCGTGAACCGCGGCAGCGCGAGCGGGTCGGAGATCGTGGCGGGGGCGTTGCAGGACTACCGGCGCGCGGTCCTGGTCGGGGAGAAGACCTTCGGGAAGGGATCGGTGCAGTCGGTGTTGCCCCTGCGCGACGGATCCGCCGTTCGGCTCACCACGGCGAAGTATTACACCCCGAGCCATCGCGAGATCCACGGCAAGGGAATCGATCCGGACATCCCCGTGCCGATCACGATCGAGGAACAACGGCGGCTCCTGGAACAGCGGCAGCGTCCCGAAACCCTTCCCCCGGAAGAGGAGTTCGTCGATCACCAGCTCCAGCGGGCGCTTGACGTGTTGCGGGGCGTTCTCCTGTTGCGCGGCCGGAACGCCGGAGAACTGCGCACGGCGGCGCTGCCGCACGACGGCGTCCGGGCGGCGGCCCGTCCCTGAGACGGGGCGGGGGCTCCGAGAATGGCGATCCGGGTCCTCGGCGTGGAGAGTTCCTGCGACGAGACCTCCGTGGCGATCGTCGAGACGCCGGGACGGATCCTCTCGGTACAGGTATCTTCCCAGGTGCCGCTCCACCGTCCCTACGGGGGCGTGGTTCCGGAGATCGCCTCGCGGGCCCACCTGGCGCGGATCGAAATCCTCTACCGGGAATGCCTCCGGGAGGCGAAGATCGATCCGGGCCGCATCGACGCCGTGGCGGCGACCCGGGGCCCCGGGCTCGCGAGTTCCCTGCTGGTCGGCGCCACCTTCGCCAAGGCCCTGGCCGTTTCCCTGGGGAAACCCTTTCTCGGGATCCATCACGTGGCCGCCCATTTCTACGCCCTGGTGCTGGAAGCGGTCCGCTCGGGGGATCCCGTTCCCGAACCTCCGTTTCTCGGCCTGGCGGTTTCGGGGGGGCACACGATGCTGGTCCGGGTCGACGACTGGGATTCCTACCGGCTTCTCGGCGGGACCCTGGACGACGCCGCCGGCGAAGCCTTCGACAAGGTCGCCGCGATCCTGGGACTCGGATATCCCGGCGGGCCCGCAATCGATCGGACCGCCCGCGGTGGAGACGAGCGGGCGGTGCGGTTCCCGCGGGGCCTGGCCCGCAGGAAGGGGACCATGGATTTCAGTTTCAGCGGCCTGAAGACCGCCGTCCTCTACCATGCGCGGGAATGCGGCGAAACCCTGGAGCGGCGGCGCGCGGATATCGCGGCGTCCTTCCAGGCGTCGGTCGTGGAAACCCTGGTGGAACGGGCGAGGACGGCGCTGGAAACGACCGGGGCGCGCATGCTCGGCGTGGTCGGCGGCGTGGCCTGCAACCGGCGTCTGCGAAGCCGGCTGCGGGATTTGGCGCGCGAAACGGGGGTGGACGTTCGGATTCCGGGGCCGGACCTCTGCACCGACAATGCCGCCATGGTCGCGGGTCTGGGATCCTGGCTCCTGAGCCGGGCCGGACCGGACGACCTGGACCTGGACGTGGTGCCGGATCTCGCGCTTCCCGCCGGCGCGCGGGGGGGGAGGATCGAATGACCGGGCCGTCCGGACCGCGTCGCGCCGGCCCGGCGGAGGAGGAGGAACTGCGCCGCACGGTCGTCGCCGTCGCCCGCCTGCTGCAGGGGCGGGGCCTGACGGCCGCAACGGACGGCAATATCTCCTGCCGCCTCTCCCCGGGAGAACTTCTCTTCACGCCGACGGGGCTGTCGAAGGGCCGCGTCCGCGAGGAGGACCTGGTGGTGACGGATCTGAGCGGCGCCGTCCTGCGCGGATCCCGGCGTCCTTCGGCGGAGTTTCGCATGCATCTGGCGATCTACGAGGAACGGGACGACGTGGGGGCGGTGGTGCACGCCCATCCGCCGACGGCCACCGCGATGACCATCGCCGGCGTTTCCTGGCTGATGGAACGCCCCGTGATCCCCGAGGTGGTGGCGGTTTTCGGCGCGATCCCGACGCTTCCCTACGCGACGCCCACCTCGGAGGAGGTTCCCGGCGACGTCCGCCGCGCCGTTCGAAAACACGTCGGCCTGCTGCTGGACCGACACGGCGCGGTGACCGTGGGACCGGATCTCTGGACGGCCTACGATCGAATGGAGAAACTGGAACACAGCGCCCGCATCCTGTCCCTGGCCCATCGGCTCGGCGAGGTGCGCGAATTGACCCCGGAACAGGTGGCCCGGCTCCGTCCGTTCGGGGATTCCGCCCCTCGGAAATCCTGACGGCGCCCCGGCGCAGGCACGGGGCGCGCGGCGGAGGAAGGGATGCGGGTTCGCTTTCCGCAGGTATCGCGCGTACCATTCAACGCTCGGCGCCGGAGGAGGTCTAATACAGGTGTGATGGTGCGTCTTTGCCACGAATTCTTCCGCGGAACCCGGTACGCGCTTCGGGGGCGCCCTGCGGCGGCGATCCTCGCGCTGTTGCTCTGCCCCGCCGTCGCACCGGGAGAGGGTCCGGTCGTTCCCCCGCCCCCGGGGGCTTCCCCGGAGACGAAGGTCGTACGGGTCCCCATGAAACGGCTCGATGTCGACGACGGGTTCCACCCGACCGTGGAGGGAATCCTTCCGCCGGAGGATTCTCCGTTGTCGGAAGTTCTTCCCATGGAGGAGACGGGGGCGACCGTCGCCCTGCCTCCGGTGTCGCCCACGGTTCGGATTCCAATCCCGGGGGAAGAGACCCCCAGGCGTCGTTCGGGGGGATGGCTCGTCGAGTCGGTTCTCGGCGCCGTAGAGGGGGAAGAGGAGGTCGATCCGCTGGACCAGACGCTGCGGGCCATCCGCGGGGAATCCTTTGTTCCGGAGGAGACGTCGCAGGAGGACTGGCTCGCCGCCCTGGTCTCCCGTGAACGAAGCCGTCCCAGGGAACCGACGGTCCCCGGCGCCGCGAATCCTTTCGGGGACCTGCTGCAGGAGGGATCCGGACAGGTCGATCCGGTCACGATGCTTTTCGGCGAGGATCCCGAGGCGGTCCCGGCCAGTCCCGATGCGTCGGGCGCGCACGGGCGGCAGCGGGCGACGGCGGGGGCGGCGGCGCGGCCCCTGCTGGATCCGATCCTCGGGGTGCGATTGGGGGAAACCGTCCTGTCTTCTCCGATCGCGGGCGAAGGCACCCCGCAGGAAGGTCCGATGCGGTCCTTTTCCCTGGCGACCGGGCTGATGCCGGGGGCGGCCTCGCCGACGGACGGCTTCGGACCGATGACGGTCGGGGTCGAGAACCGCGCCGTCTCTTCGGTGGTCACCGAGACCGGACCCTGGACGGCCTTCGCCGGATCCGCACCCGGGATCGATCTGCCCCCGAGCCTTTCGGTGGGCGGGGAGAAACGGAACAGTCTGGCCGATGAAACGGTCGTCGGACCGGAGGCCTTCGGGGCCGTTTCGGGCAGGGCGACGAACGCCGCCGGCCGCATTGCGGGCGGCGCATCGCCGCCGGGGATGCCGAGCGCCTGGGGCGGGGGAGCCCCCGGCGAGGCGATGTCCTCTTCGAGATGGGCGCCCGCTCCCGGCGGTTGGAACGCTTCGGCTCCTGCAGGCGGCGGCGGTTTCCCTGCGGCTTCCGCCGCCCCCGCATGGGGTCCGGTGGTCGGATCGCGAACGATGGCGCCCGCGGCGAATGCCGGCGGGATCCGCCCCGCACGGCTCTCCTCGCCGTTTGGATCCTCTCCTTCTTCCGCCTGGTCCGCGCCCGCACCGGCGCCCGCCGGCTCCCCGTCGGCGTTGGCGGGATCTTCGTGGGCCGGCAGGACGACCGGACTTCCCGGGGGCATGACCCCTTCCCCTTCGAGGGCGATGCGGACCCCGGCGCTGCGTCCGCCGACGATGGGACTTTCCCCCCCCGCGGCCTCCCGCGCCGGGAAGGCCCCCTCGGCCTTCCGCCGGCCGGCCACCGGGGGTCTCGGGACCCCGAAATCGCCCTGGGCCGTCATGCAGTCGCCCTTCGACGAGAATCCGTGATCCGGCGCGGTCGTTGACTTCCGAGGCCGCGGCTCCTATGAAATTCGCTTCGTTCGCTTGCGGCCGTGGTTGTGATCCGACCCCGTTCCCTGGTAGGCTTTCAAGGCATGATTCCCCGGTACAGTCGGCCCGAAATGGCGGAAATCTGGTCCGATCGGAGCCGGTTCGACGCCTGGCTTCGGGTCGAGATCCTCGCATGTGAGGCGCAGCACCGGCTGGGCCGGATTCCGAAGGCGGATCTGGATCGAATCCGCAGACGGGCCGCCTTCGACATCGACCGGATCGCCGAGATCGAAGCCGTCGTTCACCACGACGTGATCGCCTTTCTGACGAACGTCGCCGAGCACGTCGGCCCCTCCTCACGCTACATCCACATGGGGATGACCTCCTCGGACATCCTCGATACGGCCCTGGCGGTGCAGTTGCGCAGGGCCTCCGATCTCCTCGCGCGGGGGCTCCGGGATCTGCGCCGGGCCGTCGCCGTCGTCGCCCGGCGATACGAGCGGACCCCCATGATCGGGCGGTCGCACGGCGTCCACGCCGAACCGATCACGTTCGGCCTGAAGATGGCCCTGATGTACGACGAGTTCGGCCGGGCGGAAGAACGTCTTCTGCGGGCCCGGGAAATCGTGGGCGTCGGCAAGATCAGCGGCGCCGTGGGGACGCATGCCCACATCGATCCCCGGGTCGAGCGATACGTCTGCCGGAAACTCGGCCTGCGTCCGGCAACCCTGTCGACCCAGATCGTTCAACGGGATCGGCACGCCGAATACGTCGCCATGCTCGCCCTGATCGGCGCCTCCATCGAGCGCTGGGCACAGGAATTCCGCCATCTCCAGCGCACGGAGGTTCTGGAGGTCGAGGAGGGGTTCGCAAAGGGGCAGAAAGGTTCCAGCGCCATGCCCCACAAGAAGAACCCGATCATCGGGGAACGGCTCTGCGGCATGGCCCGGCTCCTGCGGGGATATTCGGTTTCGGCGATGGAAGACGTTCCCCTCTGGCACGAGCGGGATATCTCCCATTCCTCGGTCGAACGGGTGATCCTGCCGGATGCGACGATTCTGCTCGACTACATGCTGGCGAAGCTCACGCAGGTGGTCCGGACCCTGAAGGTCCATCCCGACCGCATGAAACGGAATCTGGCGATGAGCCGCGGCCTGATCTTTTCCCAGAGCGTTCTGCTGGCCCTGGTCGAAACGGGCATGACGAGGGAAGAGGCCTACCGGCTGACCCAGGAAGCGGCCATGCGCTGCTGGGAGGGCGGGGAATCCTTCCTCGACGAGGTGCGGTCCGATCCGCGGATCTTTTCCCGCCTGGGCGAAGACGGCGTGCGCAAGGCCTTCGATCTGGATCGGCATTTCCGCCACGTGCGCGCCACCTTCGAGGCGCTCGGATTGCGCCGCCCTTCCCGTGCGGCGGGGGGGCGCCGATGAACCATCCCTTCGCCGGGGGCGGCCGTCCGAGGGAGGCCTGCGGCCTGTTCGGCGTCTACGGCCATCCGAACGCGGCCATGCTCGCCTATTACGGCCTGTACGCGCTGCAGCACCGCGGCCAGGAGAGCGCCGGCATCGTCACCTCCGACGGGATGGATCTCCGGGGCCACCGCGGCATGGGCCTGGTCTCGCTCGTTTTCAACGAGGAAATCCTGTCGCGGCTGCCGGGGGGGATGGCCATCGGCCATACCCGCTATTCCACCACGGGCTCGTCGCTGCTGAAGAACGCCCAGCCCCTGCAGATCGAATCCGCCTGCGGTCCCCTGGCGATCGCCCACAACGGCAACCTGGTCAACGCCAACATCCTGCGCAACGAGCTCGAGTCGGAAGGATCGATCTTCCAGACCACCACCGACAGCGAGATCATCCTCCACCTGATGGCCCGCCACCCCGGGGGAGGGGACGACAGCCGGTTGATCCACGCCCTGCGGCGGATCCGCGGGGCCTATTCCCTGCTGATCATGAGCCGGGACGAGTTGATCGGGGTCCGGGACCCGTGCGGCTTCCGGCCGTTGTGCATCGGCAGACTCGACGACGCCTGGTGCCTTTCGAGCGAGACCTGCGCGCTCGACCTCGTGAACGCGGAGTTCGTGCGGGCCGTGGAACCCGGGGAGATCGTCATCCTCGGCGAGGAGGGACTGCGATCGATCCGGCCGTTCAACGGACAGGCGGCCCCGAGTTTCTGCATCTTCGAATTCGTCTACTTCGCCCGGCCGGACAGCATGCTGCTCGGGCGCAACGTCCACCAGGTGCGCGTGGAACTGGGAAGACGCCTGGCCCGGGAGCATCCGGTCGAGGCCGACATCGTGATGGCGGTTCCCGACAGCGGGAACTCCGCGGCCCTCGGCTACTCGATGGAATCGGGGATCCCGTTCGAGATGGGCTTCGTGCGGAACCACTACATCGGACGGACCTTCCTGCATCCCTCGCAGCTCATCCGGGATTTCAGCGTCCGTGTCAAGTTGAATCTCATTCCGGACGTCGTGCGGGGCAAGCGCGTGGTGGTGGTCGACGATTCGATCGTCCGGGGAACGACGAGCCGCACCCGGGTGATCGAGCTTCGCAAGGCCGGGGCCCGCGAGGTGCACATGCGGGTCTCCTGCCCGCCGCACCGGTTCGCCTGTCATTACGGGGTGGATTTTCCGACGACCGGCGAACTGCTGGCCTCTTCGCACGACGCGGCGCAGATCGCCGATTTCCTGCAGGTCGATTCCCTCGGGTACCTCTCGCTCGAGGGAATGATCGGCGCCACGGGCCTGGATCGCGGGGAGTTCTGCACGGCCTGTTACACGGGCGAGTACCCGGTCCCCTTCGACGAAGCGCTCGACAAACACGTCATGGAACGACACCGCACCCGGCGGTCCCGGATCGGAGAGGAGGCGTACCGCAGTGTCAACGGGCGGCTCTTCTGACCGGTACCGGGAAGCCGGGGTGGACATCGACCGGGCCGGCGACCTGTTGAGGGACGTCCGCAAGGCGATCGCCGGCACCTTCGACGATCGCGTTCTCGGCGGCATCGGCGGGTTCGGCGGCCTCTTTCGCCTGGAAACGGAGGGGATGGCCGAGCCGGTGCTGGTGAGCAGCATCGACGGGGTCGGGACGAAGCTCCGCGTGGCGTTGATGGCGGGCCGGCACGACACGGTCGGCGAGGACCTGGTCAACCACTGCGTGAACGACATCGGGGTGCAGGGCGCCGAACCGCTCTTCTTCCTCGATTACCTCGGCACCTCCCGGTTGCGCGCGGAGATCTTTCCCCGGGTGATCGAGGGTCTGGTCCGGGGATGCCGGCGGAACGGCTGCGCGCTGATCGGCGGGGAAACCGCCGAGATGCCGGGACTCTACCACGGTGAGGACTACGATCTGGTCGGCTGCATCGTGGGCGTCGTCGACCGTCACCGGCTGATCGACGGGACCGGGATCCGGCCCGGAGACGTCGTGCTGGGCGTCGCCTCCACGGGGCTCCACACGAACGGGTATTCGCTGGCAAGGAAGGTCCTCTTCGAAACGCTGGGTTACGGCCCCGAAACCGTTCCGGAAGAACTGGGCGAGAGCGTTGCGGACGCCCTGTTGAAGGTCCACGCGAGTTACCTCCCGGTCTTCCGCGCGCTGCGGGAGACGGAATCGATCCACGGATTCGCGCACCTGACCGGAGGGGGATGGTTCGATAACATCCGGCGCATCCTGCCGGAGGGATGCCGCGCCGTCGTGCGGCGGGGCTCCTGGCCGGTGCCGCCGATCTTCGGGTTGATTCGCAAGGCGGGCCGGATCGACGACCCGGAGATGCACCGGGTCTTCAACATGGGGATCGGCCTGGCGGCGATCGTGGATCCGGCGGCCGAATCCGCGACGCTGGACCGCGTGCGCGGCCTGGGCTTCGGCGCCTGGACGGTGGGGACGATCATCGAGGGAGCGCGGGGCGTGGAACTGACGGGAGGAACGCAATGAGCCGGGTTCGACGGGCGTTGATCAGTTGTTCGGACAAGACGGGGCTTGCGGATTTCGGCAGGGCCCTCGCCGGGATGGGCGTGGAGATCCTGTCGACGGGCGGCACCGCCCGACATCTGCAGGAGGCCGGCGTGACGGTGCGGGCCATCGACGATTTCACCGGGGCCCCCGAGATCCTCGAAGGCCGGGTCAAGACCCTGCATCCCCGGGTGCATGCCGGGATCCTCTTCCGGCGGGACCATCCGGAAGACCTGGAGACGATGGAACGGCTGGGCCACGAGGCGATCGACATGGTCGTCGTGAACCTCTACCCGTTCCGCGAGGTCGTGGCGCGTCCGGACGTGACCGACTCGGAAGCGATCGAGAACATCGACATCGGCGGGCCGACCCTCCTGCGGGCCGCCGCCAAGAATCATCGCTGGGTGACGGCGGTCTGCAATCCGGCGCGCTACCCGGAGATTCTCGAGGCGATGCGGCGCAACGACGGCGCGGTCGACGACGCCCTGCGGCGGCGGTTGGCCCTGGAGGTCTTTTCGTTGACCTCCGAATACGACGCGGCGATCGCCGAATGGCTGCGGGGCGCGCCGGAGGAACGGGGAACGTGAAGATCCTGGTCGTCGGCGGCGGGGGACGCGAACACGCCCTGACCTGGGCGCTGGCGCGGTCGCCGCGCGCTCCGGAGATCCATGCGGCGCCCGGCAACGCGGGCATCGCCGCGTCGGCGGTCTGCCATTCGGTGGCGGCCGACGACGTGGAGTCGCAGGTTGCGCTGGCGAGGAAACTCGGGGTCGACCTGGTGGTGGTCGGACCGGAGGCTCCCCTCTGCGCGGGGTTGGCCGACCGGCTCGAGCGGGCGGGGATCGCGACCTTCGGGCCGCAAGCGGCGGCGGCGCGCATCGAGGGAAGCAAGATCTTCGCCAAGGATCTCATGATGCGCGCCGGGGTGCGGACCGCCCGTGCGGAATTCTGTTCGGATGCGCGCGAGGCGGAGGCCGCCGTCCGGCGGTTCGGGGCGCCCGTGGTGATCAAGGCCGACGGTCTGGCCGCCGGCAAGGGCGTCACGGTCGCTGCCACGGAGCAGGAGGCGCTGGCGGCGATCCGCCGGATCATGATCGCCCGGGAATTCGGCGGCGCCGGGGACCGGGTCCTGGTGGAGGAATACCTCGAGGGGGAGGAGGCATCGATCCTGGCGTTGGTCGACGGGAAGGATTTCGTGACCCTGGCCGCCAGCCAGGATCACAAGCGTCTGCGCGACGGCGATCGCGGGCCGAACACCGGGGGGATGGGCGCCTATTCGCCGACGCCCTGCGTGGACGAGGCGATAATGCGCGAGGTGGAAACGAAGATCCTCGCGCCCGTCCTGAACCGGCTGGCGGACGACGGGATTTCCTACCGAGGCGTCCTCTACGCGGGGTTGATCCTCACCGCGGACGGTCCGAGCGTCCTGGAATTCAACTGCCGCTTCGGGGATCCGGAGACGCAGGCGGTCCTGCCGCGGCTGGAGACGGATCTTCTGGAGTTGATCGAGGCCACCGTGGGGGGGCGGCTGGCGGAAACCCCGGTGCGGTGGAGTTCGAACCACGCCGTCTGCGTGGTGATGGCCTCGGGCGGGTATCCCGGCGGATACGAACGGGGTCTGCCGATCGAGGGCATCGACGAGGCGGAGGCCGCCGAGGGCGTCGTCGTCTTTCACGCGGGGACGCGGGTGGACGAGCGGGGGCGGATCGTGACGGCCGGCGGTCGGGTCCTGGGCGTCACGGCTCTGGGACCGGCGCTGCGCGAGGCGAGGGACCGCGCCTACGAGGCCGTGGAGAAGATCCGGTTCGACAAGGCGGTCTTCCGCCGGGATATCGGGATGCGGGCCCTCAGGAGGGAAGAATGATGTCGGTTCCGGTTGCGGTCGTAATGGGAAGTTCCTCGGACCGGCCCCGTCTGGAGGCGGCCTTCCGGACGCTCGAAGAACTGGAGATCCCCTTCGTCGTCCGGGTGCTTTCGGCGCATCGGACCCCGGAAGAGGCGGCGGCCTTCGCCCGGGGCGCCGAAGACGCCGGTTTCCGGGTGATCATCGCCGCCGCAGGCGGCGCCGCCCACCTTGCCGGCGCGATGGCCGCTTCGACGTTGTTGCCGGTGATCGGCGTGCCCCTCGCCGTGGGGGCCCTGAACGGATGGGACGCCCTGCTTTCCACGGTGCAGATGCCCGGCGGCGTGCCCGTGGCGACCGTGGCGGTGGGGGATCCGGGGGCGAAGAACGCCGCCATGCTGGCGGCGCGGATCCTCGCTTTGAATGATTCGTCGATTCGAACGAGGCTGGAACGGTATGGTGAAGCGATGGCGGATCGCGTGAGGAACGCCGATCGGCAGATGTCGCAACCGGAGGAATAGATGATGAACAAGAACCCCTCTCCGATTCGGTGGCTCGTCCCGGCGGCGGCCTTCGCAACGTTCCTGGCGCTCCTTTCGATCCCGCAGGCGGTCTCCGCCCTGGAGGAATACCCGGGCCTCGACGAGGCCCTGGGCGTCATCGCCGAACGCGTCGTCGGATTCGACGACATCGACAGGGCGACCGCCTCGCGCAAGGCGATCGAAGGCGTCCTGTCGATCGTGGATCCCGGGGCGGTGATCGAGACCCCTTCGGACGGGGAATCCGAGGAAGCCGAAGAGGAAACCGTTTCCGACCGGCCGATCCAGAGCCACATCGTCGAGGAGGGCTTCGCGTATATCGAGGTGCCGAGGATCGACGACGGAACCCGCGTGGAACTGACGCAGCTCCTCGATTCCCTCGGGGAAATCGACGGGGTGGTCCTGGATCTCCGCATGACCGCCGGCGCCGATCTGGATGCGGCGGCCGCCCTTTCCTCGGTCTTCGTGCCGGAGGGGACCCTGGTCTTCTCCGTGGAGGGACGCGGGGGCGAGAAGAAGGCGGAATACACCGCCTCCAACGACGGCAAGGTCTGGCCGGAGGTTCCGCTGGTGATCATCGTCGGCGGCCGGACCGGCGCCGCGGCGGAGGCCCTGGCCGGCGGCCTGCGCGACCTGCGCCGGGCCCTGCTGGTCGGCGAACCGACGCCCGGGGGCGCCGTGCGCCGGGAATCGTTCTCCCTGTCGGACGGCACGATCCTCCGGCTGGCCACGCAGCGGGTGCGGTTTCCGTCGGGCGCCGTGCTCTTCCCCCTGGGCGCCCAACCCGACATCGAGATCCGGCCCGAACCCGAGGTGGAGGAAACCGCGGAAACCGGGGAAGGCCTGGAGATGCCTCCGGCGCCGGAGCGGATCGAGATGCCCGACGTGGAACCCGAGGGCGAAGAGGGGATTTCGCCCGGAGAACCTTCGGAGGAGACGGAGAAGGACGAGGCCGAGCTCGCGGAGGAAGAAGCCGTCGAGGAGATTCTCGCCGATCCGGCCGTCCGGGTTTCCGTCGATATCCTGAAGGGGTTCCATGCCCTTCAACCGTGACGACCATGGAATGGCTCCGGACCGATCCGGGTCGCCCGGATGAATCGACGATCGACCGGGCCGCGGAGATCCTTGCGGCGGGGGGGGTGGTCGTCCTGCCGACCGAAACGGTCTACGGCCTCGCCGGACGGGCCGACCTCCCCCGGGCGACGCGGAGGATCCGGCGGTTGAAGAGCCGGGATCCCGGGAAACCCCTGCCGATCCAGGTGGCCTCGACCGGGCGGGCGGAGGAAATCTGCCGGATCCCGGAACGGGTTCGACCCCTGCTGGATCGCTTCTGGCCCGGGCCGCTCACGGTGGTTTTGCAGAGCCGGGAAGGCGATGGTACGGTGGGCGTCCGGATCCCGGATCACCCGGTCGCTTTGGCGATCCTCGATCGCGTGGGGCGTCCCCTGGCGGTGCCCAGCGCGAACCGGGCGGGGGATCCGCCCCCCCGCGACGCGAAGGCGGCCTCGACCGCCCTCGGAGGAGCCGTCGACGCCGTCGTCGACGCCGGTCCCGTTCCGGGGGGGATCGCATCGACGGTGCTGGATCTTTCGGGGGCCCGGCCCCGGCTGCTGCGGGCCGGGCCGGTCTCCGTAAGGGAACTCGAGGAAATCCTGGGAGCGGGAATCATTGGACCGATCGACAGAGCATGAAGGGAAGGACGTCCCCCGGATTCTCTTCGTCTGCACGGGGAACAGTTGTCGCAGCCCGATGGCGGCCCGGCTCCTGGAGGCGGAACTCGATTCGCTCGGCGGACGGGCCGAGGTGCTCTCGGCGGGACTGGCGGCGGCCGAAGGACTTCCCGCGACCGCGGAGGCGGTTCGGGCGCTGGAGGAACTGGGTCTCGACCTGGGGGATCATCTCAGCCGGGGCGTGGACGGGGAACTGGTCCGCGGATCCTCGATGATCGTGGTCATGACGCGCGCGCATCGGGAATCGATGGTGCGGAGGTTCCCCGAGGCGGCCGACCGGATCTTTCTCCTGGGCGATTTCCTCGGCGGCGGGGAGCCGATGGAAATCGCGGATCCCATCGGTTCGCCGCTGGAGGAATACCGGCGTTGTCGCGACACCCTACGGCGGGCGATGCCCGCCATTGCGAGGTTTCTGATGGAAAGGAATGCTGAGGCGAAAGAGGCGGCGGCGGATCGGGCGGAGAATCCGCGCGTGGTCGCCGTGGGATCGGATCACGGCGGATGCGACCTGCGCGCGGTCGTCATCGAGAAACTGCAGGGCTCCGGATTCGAGGTCCTGGACTACGGGACGGCGACCTCCGATTCGGTGGATTATCCCGACTACGCCTTCCCGGTGGCCGACGCGGTCGCCGGCGGGGTCGCCGACCGGGGGATCCTGATCTGCACGACGGGGATCGGCATGAGCATCACGGCCAACCGCGCGCGCGGCGTTCGGGCCGCCCTGTGCCGCGAGGCGGAGACCGCCCGGATGGCCCGGCGCCACAACAACGCGAACATCCTGGTCCTGCCCGGCGGCGCGGGGCTGGATGCCGGGGAGGTCGGATCCATTCTGGACGTCTTTCTGCGGACCCCCTTCGACGGCGGCCGCCACGCGCGGCGGATCGGCAAGATCGACCGGTACGCCCGGGAACTGAACTCCTCCCTGCGGCGCAGCGATCCGGACCTGTACGCGATCCTGCAGCGGGAGTGGGAGCGCCAGTCGGGAACGATCGAACTGATCGCCTCGGAGAACTTCACGAGTCCGGCGGTCCTGGAGGCGCAGGGATCCGTTCTGACGAACAAGTACGCCGAGGGCTACCCGGGACGGCGGTGGTACGACGGATGCGAACACGTCGACGAGGCCGAATCCCTGGCCATCGAACGGGCCCGGGAACTCTTCGGCGCGGAGCATGCGAACGTCCAGCCGCATTCGGGTTCGCAGGCCAACATGGCGGCGTATTTCGCGGTGCTCCAGACGGGCGACACGGTTCTGGGGATGGATCTCGCCCACGGCGGGCATCTGACCCACGGGCTCAAGGTGAATTTCTCCGGGCGCCTCTTCCGTTTCGTCGCCTACGGGGTGGATGCGGAGACCGAACGGATCGACTACGGGGAACTCGAACGGCTGGCCGGGGAAACGAAACCCCGGATGATCCTGGCCGGGGCGAGTTCGTATCCGCGCACCCTGGACTTCGAACGGCTTTCGGCCATCGCGCGTTCCGTGGACGCCCTGCTGATGGTCGACATGGCCCATATCGCGGGGATCGTGGCGGCCGGGCTGCACCCGAACCCGGTGCCCTACGCCGACATCGTCACCACTACGACGCACAAGACGCTGCGCGGTCCGCGGGGCGGGCTGATTCTCTGCCGCTCCTCGCTGGCGAAGGACATCGATCGGCAGATCTTTCCGGGAATCCAGGGCGGTCCGCTGATGCACGTCATCGCCGCCAAGGCCGCGTGTCTGGGGGAGGCCCTGCGGCCGGACTTCCGGGACTATCAGCAGCGGGTCCTCTCCAGCGCCCGCGCCCTGGGGGAAGAACTCTCGAGGAGAGGCTTCCGGCTTGTCTCGGGCGGTACGGATACGCACCTGATCCTCGTCGATCTCCGGCCCAAGGGCGTGACCGGCAAGGAGGCGGCGACGGCCCTCGATCGGGCGGGAATCACGGCCAACAAGAACGTCATTCCGTTCGATCCGAATCCCCCGGGAACGGCCAGCGGCATCCGGCTCGGAACGCCGGCGGTGGTCACCCGCGGCATGGGACCGGAGGAGATGAGGGTCATCGCGGAACTGATCGACGAGGCCATCGCCCGGCGCGACGACCCCGGGGCCCTCGACGCGATCCGCCGGCGCAGCGCCGAGCTGGTGGCCCGGTTCCCGCTGCCGGGAGCGGATCCGGCGCCGGTCGACGGATCAGACGCCTGATTCCCTATTGCGGCGGGGCGGGGGACGGTTCGGACGGGGAATCGGCGGCGGGATTCCCGGTCCCGGCCGAGGACTCGATCGCGGATCCGGGGAGAACCTCGGAGGGGACCGGCATCGGCGGGTGCATGCGGAACTCGGGGCGTTCCGCGGTGCGCACCGTCAGGACCCGGTTCCGGCCCTCCCGTTCGATCTCCACGGCGACTTCCTCCCCGACATCCACGTCGAGCATGGCGTCGAAGACGTCCGGGATCGATCGAATGCGAACCTTTCCGATGCGCAGGATCCGGTCTCCCGCGCGGAGACCGGCCCCCTGGGCGGGGGATCGGACCCGCACGCCGGCGACCCGGATTTCCCCGTCGGGGGTCGAATCGCCCGGGGGCCTCGATTCGAGGGCCACGCCCATCCAGGAATGCCGGATTCGTCCTCCCTCCGACAGGATCCGCCTCACCACGCGGCGGAGAACGTCCGTCGGCAACGCGTGCAGGTAGGTCAGGCCGGGCGGGTTCTCGACGCCCATGCCGAGGACGACGCCGCCCGTCGACAACAGGGGGCCTCCGGCCTGTTCGGGCCTCAGCGGAATCGTCGTGCGCAGGTGCCACGTGGGCAGCCCCTGAAGGCGGAGACGCAGGAATCTCCTGCCGCTGACCATGCCCAGGCAGGGTTCGGGACCGCCGTCGATCGTGCACCCGATGAAGATCGCCAGGCACCCGGGCCGATACGGCGCGGCGTCGGGGAGTTCGAGCGCGGGCAGGGGATCCGACGGCCCGCCTTCGATCCGCAAGAGGGCCACGTTCAACGCCGGATCCGAGCCGACCACCCGTCCCGGAACCGTCCGGCCGTCGAAAAACTCGATCCTTGCCACCGAGGAGGTCGAAACGACCGCCTCCGTGGTGAGGATCCGCCCCTCCGGATCCATGACGAAACCGGTGCCCATTCGGGCCACGGCGCCGCCGTCCGGACGAAGGCTGAAGACCTTGACGACGGCGGGCGCGGCCGCTTCGTAGGCGGCCTGCAGTTCGCGGTCGAGTTTCCGGAGCGTCGGCAGGTCCCCGGGTTCGGCCGGCCCCTCCGGGGCGCAGGCGAGGAGGAACAGGGCGAGGAACGGGATGCGCAACCGGTCAGAACTCATAGGAAGCCGGTACCACCATGACGCCTTCCGTCCCGCGACGGTAGAAGCGGAATCCTTCCGGGGGTTCGGAGAGCCGGGGGACCGCACGGTGAACGGGAAAGGATCCGGGATACGGTCGGATGATGACCAGGCGGGGCTGGGTTCCCGCGGATCCTCCCGCGGAGGGCTCCGCGACGACCCGCGTCATCCCGGCCCGGCCGGTGCCGGGGGGGACGGCCTCCGCGACGGAATCCGCGGAGCGGGGAACGGCGATCACCCAGAGGATCCGGCCGACGGCCAGCGTGAGCAGGACCGTCGCCAGCGCCGTGCGGAAGACCACCGCCGGTTCGGCCCAGAGCCACGAGCGCGGGGAACGCGGTTCGGGAACGCCGATGGCCCGCTCGAGACGCAGCCGGTGATGGAATCGTTCCGTGAACCCTTCCATGACCGCCTCGTCCGGCTGTTCGTAGCGCTTCAGGGCCACCAGCGCGGCCACGTCCCGCGAGGCCGCAACGCGTTTGCGGCACGATTCGCAGGAGGCGAGATGCCGTTCGATCCTGCGGCGGATCCTTTCCGGAATCTCGTCCGGTTCCAACGTCGAGTAGAGCTGAACGTGATTACACCTCATGGCACGTATTCCGATAGGTATCCCCGAAGCTGTTGGCGGGCGTAGAAGAGACGGGAACGCACCGTTCCTTCCGAACACCCCATGATGCGTGCGATCTCTCCGTGGGGCACACCCTGGATGTCGTGAAGGGTCACGACCATCCGGTGGGCCTCGGAGAGTTTCTGCAGGGCCTCGTTCAACCGTTCCTGGAATTCCCGCAGCGAGACCTGTTTCCTCGGCGAGGGTTCCGAACGGAGGAGTCGTTCGTAGTCCGGATCCCTCTCGACGGCGGGGTTGAGGTCGTCGAGCGCCGTCTCCCGCAGCCGGCGGTTCTTCTTCAGGAAATTCACGGTCAGGTTCACGGCGATCCTGTAGATCCAGGTGTAGAAACTCGATCGGCCCCGGAACTTTCCGAGGGCCCGATACGCCCGAATGAAGGTTTCCTGCGTGAGGTCTTCTGCGTCATCCCGGTTCCCCGTCATGTGGTAGACGGTGGCGTAGATCCGCTGCTTGTAGCGGCCGATCAACTCGTCGAACGCCTCCAGATCCCCGTCCTGCGCGGACGCGACCAGCTGTTCATCGGTCCGTTCGGACCGGGGCTCCTTGGGTTCGCTTTGCATAGGCTTAGACAGTCGGGTCGAATCGGCGTTCAACGTTCGTTCGCGGGATCGATCCGGGACCCCCGGAGAAGCGACAGCCCGAGGTTCTCCAGGACATCCGCCAGCGCGGAGAGATCGGCCGTGTCCATGCGCCCGTCGGCCTCCGCAAGGGCCCTCCGGGCGGCGTCGATCCGTTCCCGGAAGACGAGACCGCATCGGCGGTCGATCCCCGCCGCGCGCAGGCGTTCGGCCCAGACGACCCGTCGTGCCGGATCGGTTTCCCGCGCCAGTTCTTCGCGGAACCGCCCCGCCTCCTGCGGATCGGACGCGCTCTCGATCATCAGAATCGCCGGCAGGGTGAGTTTCCCGTTGGCGAGATCCGTTCCGAGGGACTTGCCGGCGTCCTCCTCCCTGCCGAACAGGTCCACGCAATCGTCGTAGATCTGGTAGGCGACGCCCAGGTGCCGTCCGTAGGCGCCCAGCAGCTCCGCGTTCTCCCGGCGGTTCTCCCGGCTCAGGCGGACGCCGAGAAAACAGGAAACCTCGAAGAGCGCGGCCGTCTTCATCTCGATCATCCGCAGGTATTCCCCCCGGGAAAGGTCCATGTTGCCCCGGTGTTCCGTCTGGAGGATCTCGCCCGTGCAGGTTTTCTTGGCGGCGGCCGCCACCATCCGGCACACCTCCGTCGTCGGGAAGGACGCCGCCATCTCCAAGGCGTGCGCGAACAGCACGTCGCCGAGAAGAACCGCCGGGGAAGATCCCCACCGCCGTTCCGCGGTCGGAAGCGCGTGGCGGAGGGCCGCGCCGTCCAGCACGTCGTCGTGCAGAAGCGTCGCCGCGTGGATCATCTCCAGGAGGATCCCCAGGCGGATGTGCTCTTCTCCGGCCCCTCCGCCCGCCTCGCCCGACAGAAGGACCAGCAGGGGCCGCAGGCGTTTGCCCTTCTGCGTCAGGACCGACGTGACGATTCCCGCCAGGTCGCGATCGAAGCTCCCGAGCTGGGCCGACAGCCCCTCCTCGATCCGGGACAGCAGCCGGCCCGCCGCGGCCGTGATCTCGGCGATCGTCCGGGGGGAAGGCCCGGCGGATGTGCGTACGGGGCGCGCTTTCATGAGCTGGGGTACTCTAGCAGCCTTCGGCGGGGGTGCCGAGCGCCGCGCCGGGATCTCCCCGCGGTTCCGGCCGGGACGGGGATCCGGTCGTCGTCAAGAAAGGGCCTGCGGGATCATCCCTTCGGATCGGTTACGGCCCCGTTCTCGAACTGGATGAATTCGCCCAGCACCTCGCGGAACTGCTCGAGACCGGTCGTCGGCACGATGATCGTATCGCGTCGCCCGTTGACGTCCTCGGTGATCTTGAGGAATCGGCCCCTCGGGTTTTCCTTGAGGTCGAAGAAAAACTGCTTCCGTTCCACCTGGATTCGTTCGGTCTTCAATTGGTCGTCCACGCGCGTTTCCCTCCCCTTCGGCCAATTGGACGCGCATTATTGAAGAGCCGTGCCGGAGTGTCAACGGGGCTCTCCGGAAATCATCGAGCTTTCGTCCAGCCGGCGGCAGGCCTCCAGCAGCAGGCCGTCGGTGGACATGCGGATCGTCGGTTCGATCGATTCCACGGAGCGTTCGATCAGGAAGGTTCCGTGGTTCCAGCCGACCATCTCGACGAAGGCGTCCATCGGTTCGAGATCCTCGAGTTCGGCATGGGTGACGTTGCCGCCGTCGATCAGGATCCTGCCCTGGCGCGGCCCGTTGGCCAGGCGGATCGTCGCCGAGCGGCCCCCGGAACTGAGGATCTGGATCGCCTCGATGATCCCCAGGTCCTCGATGTTGCCGCGGACCCCCTGGCCCGTTTCGTCGTCGGCCGCGTACTGCCGGGCCCGTTCCAGGGCGCGGCGGACCTTCAGCGCCAGCACCTCGGTGTTCACCGGGGACGCCAGCACGTCTTCGGCGCCCATCTGGAGGGCGCGACGCTCGGTCTCGTGATCCACCGCCGGGGTGATCAGGAAGACGGGCAGGTGTCCCGCCTTCATCTCGTCGGCCAGCCGCGTCAGGAGGTCGAATCCGTTTCCGTCGCGCAGGTTGTGGCGGGCGACGATCGCCGAGACGTGCCCCTGCCGCACCTGGGCGAGCGTGCTCGACAGCGACGGACTCGTCAGCACGCCGTATCCTTCGTTGCGCAGCCGCAGCCCGTAGAGATCCGCCTCGTTCTTGTCGTAGCTGGTGATCAACACCCGTTGGGCCGATCGATCCAGTTTCCGCAGGACCAGGTCGCTGCGCAGGACGTTCACGAAGATCTCCACGACGCGGGGGTCGAACCGGGTGCCCGCGTAGTCGCGGAGCATCACGACCCCTTCGGCCGGGGTGCGATCGATCTTTCCGGAGGCGCAGAAGTGTTCGTAGGCGTCGGCCACCGCGAGGATCCGCGCGGTGATCGGAACCCCCTCGGAGGGGTAGGGATCGTCGAGGTGGAGGAGAATCGGCCGGATGTCGTAGGGCAGATCGATCGACCGGATGCTGCGCAACAGGCGCGCCCGGGAGGCCTCCGGATCGCTGTCGGCGCCGGGATTGAGGATCTCGGGCAGGCCGTGGAAATAGGCGGCCACCGCCAGCGCGTGGAGCTCGTGGGGCGCCAGCCCGAGGCGCCGGCCGACGTGCTGCGCGTACCGGGCGACCGACTGGGCGTGGGAGGTGAAGTCGCCCGTCGCCTGTTCGAGCTGCGAGACCAGCGTGTCCAGGGTGCTGATCAACCCCTTCGCCATGCGGTCGTAGCGGATCCGCTGGCCGATCAGCAGGTCGGCGTAATCGTCCAGCACGCGGATCTCCATCCGTTCGGCCAGCGTGTTCAGGGTGTCGGCGTTCAGTTCGTCGTCGAAACAGGTCTTCCGCGTCAGGAAGAGATCGATCGGCTGTTGCTCGAGCAGCCGGCGTGCCTCGCTCCAGGTGTAGGTCCGCCAGACCTCGTGATGGGACGCGATCAACAGCTTCGCGATCACCCGCTGGGTTTCGTCGTCGGTTTCCAGCAGGAGAATCCGTTTCGATCGGGCCGGATCCCTCCTCCGGGGGGAGGCGTTTTCCCCCAGCGAGGCGAGGGGGCCGAGGTTCGGCAGGGAAACGCGCAGCACCTCGTCGGCGTGCCGGGCCCAGGGAACCCGTTCTTCCTCCGGCTCGGGGGCGCGGGCGGGCGCCGGCGAACTCGATCGAAGCAGGCCCGTTTTCTCGTCCCATTCGATCCGGGAAGGATCGGGGAGGTTCACCTTCGAAGATGGGGTCTTTTCCGTCATTCGTGACGCGATCGTTCGGGGTTAGCCGGGCGTCGGCGCCGGCGCGGGTTTCGGCCCGGGTTTGGACGCGGATTTCGGCGGTTCGACACGCTTCGGCAGGGCCTCCGGATTCGTGGCGAACCGTTCGGCGACTTCCGGCCGGATGATCCGGCGCATGATGCATTCGGACAGATGCTGGTCGAAGGTCTGCATTCCCTCGCGCTTTCCCGTCGCGAGAATCGACCGGATCTGGAAGGTCTTGCGTTCCCGGATGAGGTTCGAGATCGCCTGGTTGACGATCATGATCTCCATCACCGGCGTGCGGCCTTTCCCGTCGGCCCGTTCCACGAGCAACTGGGAGACCACGCCCCGCAGGGATTCGGCCACCAGCGTCCGGATCTGCGACTGCCGGTCCTGGGGGAAGACGTCGATGATTCGTTCGACCGTCTTGGAGGCGCTGCGGGTGTGCAGCGTGCCGAAGACCAGGTGTCCGGTCTCCGCCGCGGTGATCGCCAGGGAGATCGTCTCCAGGTCCCGCATTTCGCCGACCAGAACGACGTCGGGATCCTCCCGCATCGTGGCGCGGAGCCCGCGGGCGAAGCTCTCGCAGTGCGCGCCGATCTCCCTCTGGGAGATGATCGCCCGTTTCGGGGTGTGAATGAACTCGATCGGATCCTCCAGGGTGACGATGTGATCGGCCCGGGTGGCGTTGATGTGATCGATCATCGACGCCAGCGTCGTCGACTTGCCGCATCCGGTCGGCCCGGTCGCCAGCACCAGTCCGTCGCGGAATCCGCAGAGCCGCTCCAGGGTCGCCGCGCACGGGAAGCTCTCCAGGGGCGGGATCTCGAAGGGGACCATCCGGAACGAGGCGCCCAGTCCCGTGCTCTTGAAGAACGCGTTCGCCCGGATCCGTGCCACCCCGGGCACCGAATAGGCGAAATCGAGGTCCTTTTCCTCTTCCAGTTCCTCGATCTGACGCTCGGAAAGGATCTCGTAGACGAGCGCCTTGATCATGGCCTCGGTCAACGGCTGGTATTCCACCGGGCGAAGACGACCGTCGACCCGCATGACGGGAGGCCCCCCGGGGTCGAGGTGGAGGTCGGAAGCGCGCAGCTTCCGCATGACCTCGAAGAAAGCGTCGATCTTCGCCATGAGACGGGCATTCTCCTGCGTCGAGCAGTTCGGAACGGATTCAGAGCAGGTTCCATGCCCCAAGCGTCGTCTGGCGGGGGCGCGGAGGGGCGTCTATAGTCTCTTCATGACGCCTGCGCAAGCCTTCGCGAATCGGTTGCAGGAAGAATCGGACCGCGTACTGGATCGGGCCGAGCGGCTTCTCGCGCAGCGGGGGAAGACCGGGAGGTCGGATTTCGTCGATCTCTACCGCAGGTTCTGGCGATGGGAAGAGGCCCGGCTGCGCCGGCTCCTCCTGCCCGAGCGCCGGGGCGTCGAGATCGCCCGGCGCCGGGCCGACCTGATGGATCTTCTCGTGCGGCACGTCGCCGGATTCGCGGCGCAGGACCGCGGGGAAGGCGACGAACCGGCCGTCATCGCCATGGGCGGCTACGGCCGGGGGGAGTTGAGTCCCTCGAGCGATATCGACCTGCTCTTTCTCCACGCCGGCGAAGAGGACCGCGTCGGGGCCGAGGAGTTCACCAGCCGCACCCTCTACCTGCTGTGGGACATCGGACTGACCATCGGGCACGCCTGCCGTTCCCTCGACGAGTGTCTCGAGGTCGCCCGGCGAGACCACCGCACGGCCACCGCCATGATCGAAAGCCGGTTCGTCTGGGGAGACCGGCGTCTTTTCGATCGCCTGAGGCGGCGTTTCGAAGAGGCCATGTTCTCGGAAATGACGGATTCGTTCGTCGCCGCGCGACTGCAGGAGGAACGGGAACGCCGGCGCCGTCATGGAACGACCGTCTTCCTCCAGGAACCGAATCTGAAGAGCGGACCCGGCGGGCTGCGCGACGCCCACGCCATCTGGTGGCTGACCTATCCGACCCACCGGGTGCGGCGTCCTTCCGACCTGGTGCCGCTCGGGCTCCTCAGCCCCGCCTCGTTCAGCCGGTTGCAGCGGGCCTACGATTTCCTCCTCTGGGTTCGCGACGAGCTGCATTCCGCTTCCGGCCGCGGCAACGACGTCTTCTCGTTGCGCCTGCAACCCCGCGTGGCCGAGGGTCTCGGCTACCCCGGGACCACCCCGGTGGAACGGACCGAGAACCTGATGCGCGACGTCTACCTGGCGATGCGGGCCCTGAACCTGATCTACCGCAACGTCCTCGGGCGGATGGGCCTGCTCGACCGGATCGATCCGGAACGCTCCCCGAAGGGGTTCGTCCCGCACCCGGCGGCCGAAGAACGGGCCGACGGGTTCGTGATTCGTTCCGACGGCACGGTCGAGGCGGAATCCCCGCGGATCTTCCGCGAGGATCCCCTCCGCCTGATCCGGGTCTTCCGAAACATCCGGGAGAGGAACCTGGAACCGGGCCCCCGGTTGCGCACCCTGATCCGGGACAACCTTGCGATGATCGACGACGGCTTCCGCCGTTCCCGCGAAGTGACCGAGGCCTTCGTATCGATCGTGGACCACCGCAGCGGAACGGGACGCGTCCTCCGGCGCATGCACGAGGTCGGACTGCTCGGGGCGCTGATCCCGGAGTTCGGACGGCTGACCTGCCTGGTGCAGCACGAGTACTACCACCGCTACACGGCCGACGAACACACGCTCGTGGCGCTCGAGAAACTCGACGACGTCTTCCACGCCGACCGGTTCCCCGAGATCCGCTATCGGCCCCTCCTGCGCGGATTGGAAAACCCCGGAAGGCTTGTGCTGGGGATCCTCCTGCACGACGTCGGCCGCGGGGTCGGCAAGACGGACCACTGCCGCGAAGGCGCGCGTCTCGCGGCCGACGTCGTCGCGCGCATGGGAATGGAAGCCGGCTGGGCCGACGACGTGCGTTTCCTCGTGGCCAATCACCTCCTGATGAGCCGCGTCTCGCAGCGGCGGGACCTGGACGACCGCGCCACGATCCGGTCGTTCGCGGCGCAGGTCGGCGAGATCGAGCGCCTCGAGATGCTGACGCTGCTGACCCTGGTCGACGCCCAGGCCACCGGCCAGGTCTGGTCCGAGTGGAAGGACGCGCTCCTCTGGGAACTCTACGAGCGGACGCGGGAATGGCTCACCGTCGGGGAACCGGCCCGCGTCGCCGTGGAACGGCTCCGCGAGGAACGGTTGACCGAGGCGGTTCTGGCCGGTTCCGGACGGTTCCCCGCGGAAACGATCCGGCGGCATCTGGAGGCCATGCCCGTCCGGTACCTCCATGCCTCCGGAGGCGAACGAATCGTCGAGGATCTCGAAACGATCCGGACGTTCCTGGAGGGCGAGCGAAAGGGGCGTGCGGCCTGTTTCACCTGGTCCGACCGGCCGCAGGCGGGTCACAGCCGCGCAACGATCTGCACCCGGGATCGGCCGGGCCTCTTCTCCCTGATCAGCGGGGCCCTGAGCCTGGGCGGCCTGAACATCCTCGACGCTAACGTCTTCACGCGCGCAGACGGCCTCGTGGTCGACGCCTTCCGCCTCTGCGACGCCCGGGGGGGACCGGTGAGCGACCCCGGAATCCGGCGCGAGGTCGAGGAACTCCTCGAGAAATCCCTGCGGGGGGAGATCGACCTGGCCCGCAGGTTCCTCGATCGCAAGGAATCCCGGCCGGCGGGACTGGCCGTGATCGCTCCGCCCGCGAACGTCACGCTCGACCTCGACAGTTCCGAGACCTCCGCGATCCTCGAGATCGACGCCCCCGACCGCTGGGGACTCCTCCACGACCTGTCCCGGACCCTGGCCGAGGCCGGCATGAGCATTCTTCTGGCCAAGGTCAACACCGAACAGGGCGTGGCCAGCGACGTCTTCTACGTGGTCGATCAGGCCACCGGCGGAAAACCCTCCCCGCCCGAGCGGTTGCACGCCCTCGTCGGAAGGTTGCGCGAGGTGATCCGCTGATCGCCTCGACCGGCGGGATCGCCGGAAACGGAAGCCGGGCCGGTCGCGGGGGTCACGGCCGGTTCGAGGAAAGCCAGGCCTCGAGTTTCTCGTCGCGTTCGGCGCCGAGCGAGAGCGCCTTCCGATACCACTGCTGCGCCGCAAGGGGATCGGGCGTCGGGCGGACGCTGTAGAGGATCGCCAGGTTGTACGCCGCTTCCGCGTTGGAAGGTTCCAGGTCCGCCGCCCGTTTCAGGGATTCCTCCGCCGCGGCAAACCAGCGGTGCGTCGTCAGAAGGATGCCGAGGAACAGGTGGGCCCGCGCGTACGACGGGTTCAGGGCGATGGCGCGCGACAACCGGGAGATCCCCTCGTAGAACCGTCCCCGGGTCCCCTCGAGGTACCCGGCCAGGGTGAGGGCGGCCGCATCGGAGGGGTCGGTTTCCAGGAGCCGGTCCAGAAGATCCATCGCCTCGTCGATCCTGCCGCCGGCCACGGCGATCCGGGCCAGGCGGGAAAGGGCGGCCGTGTTGCCGCCGTCCGTTTCGAGGATCGTTTCGAGCAGGCGCCGGGCCCCGTCGAGATCGCCCCGCTTCGACGCCTCGTCCGCTGCCTGCAACCGGGCCGCGATCGCGGCGGCGTCGGATGCGCCCGCACTCCCGGGGGCCTGCCGGTCCGTGCCGGCGGATTCGAGGGTCCTGACCCGTTCCCGGGCGGAGCGGGGTTCCGCGTCCGAATCCTTCAGGCGCGCCTCGAGATCGGCGATTTCCTCGCGGGCCCTGCGCAGGTCCGCGTCCCTTTCCCGGAGGCGGTCGAGTTCCGCCTGCATTTCGGCGATGCGTTGCAGGGCGCGGTCCCGTTCGATGCGGAGTTCCCCGGTTTTCCGTTGGGCGGAGCGGGCTCGTTCCGCGGCTTCCTTCTCGGCCGTGCGCAGGGCGGCGCGGGCGTTCTCGAGTTCGGTTTGGAGAT
>CAYNBQ010000006.1:15747-38853 GCA_964395275.1 uncultured Verrucomicrobiota bacterium | reverse complement strand
TCGATGCGCAGGCGTTCGGAATCGGCCGTCGTCGATTCGGCGCCCGCGGACGCCTTTTCCCGGAGGCGGTCGAGTTCCGCCTGCAGTTCGGCGATGCGTTGCAGGGCGCGGTCCCGCTCGATGCGGAGTTCCCCGGTTTTCCGTTCGGCGGAGCGGGCTCGTTCCGCGGCCTCCTTCTCGGCCGTGCGCAGGGCGGCGCGGGCGTTCTCGAGTTCGGTTTGGAGATTTGCGAGGCGCCGTTTCCATTCCTCCTCGATGCGCAGGCGTTCGGAATCGGCCGTCGTCGATTCGGCGCCCGCGGACGCCTCCCGGAGACGTGTGATCTCCGCCCGGAGTCCGGCGAGCGTTTCCTCGAGCCGGGCCTTCTCCGCGCCCAGGCGGTCGGCGAGTTTCGCCGCCGCATCCGCCGATTCCCGGGCGGCCTTCCGCTCCTGGGCGAGCGTCTCCGTCTCCGACGCTCGCCGTTCCAGCTCTCGGCGGGACGATTCCAGTTCCTTCCCCGCGGATTCCAGCCGGGTCTCGAGATCCCGGACCCGGGCCCGGAGGCGGTCGTTCTCCGCGGCGGTCCCGGTGAAATCGGCCGTCAATCTCTTCAGAGACGCCTCGAGGCGGCCCAGGCGGGCGTCCCGATCCTGCAGGGTCCGCTCGAGGCCTGCGACCTTCTCCGCGGCGGCGCGCGCCGTTTCCTCGATCCGGGCGCGGGCCTCCTCCGAATCGCGCAGGCGCCCGGCCATCGATTCGAGTTCCCCGCGGAGCCGGTCGGTTTCGTCACGCGCCTCCGCCAGGGCGGTTTCGGCCGTCGAGAGCCGGTACTGCAAATCGTCCCGTTCGCCGCGCAGCGCGGCGAGTTCCGCTTCGCGGTCGGGACGCTGTTGGAGGATCGCCAGCGAGCGTTCCGCCTCCTCGGCCCGTTTCCGCAGTCGCGCGGTCTCCTCGACCAGCGCGGCGATCTTCTCGGCCGCACCCTCGTCGCGCAGGCGGCGGATCTCCTCCCGGGCCTCCTGAAGACGGCGTTCCGCCTCCCGGCGGGCCGCCTGTTCCCCGGCCAGTTCCCGGCCGAGTTCGTCGATCCGCGCGGAGAGCAGCCGGATCGCCTCCGGATCGGCCTCCCGGAGCTTTTCCTCGCTTCCGACGACGCCGAGGACCTGGTCGATTTCGTGAATCCGGTCGCGGCAGAATTTCCGCCGGTATTCGACGACGTGCGGATACCAATCGGGGTAATCGCGCGCGATTCGTTCGAAGATCTCCAGCGCCGCCCGGTATCGATCGCGCGCCCGGGAAAGCTCGCCCCGGTTCTGCAGGTCGGCCGCGTTCTCGATGATCCCGTAGGCCTCGACGAAGAGATCCGTCCCCGGATCCGACGCGGAAACGGGAAGAATCCCCGCGAGCGGGACGATCCACGAAAGGCAGGCAAGGAGGATTCGGGCGGATCGGTTCATCGGCGACGGTTCCTTCCGGACGGATTTCATCATCGCACGGAACCGGGCGCAAGCCACGTCGGAGTTGACGGCGAGGGGGGCTCCATGGTAATTCCCGTGCACCTCGGCGCACCGCCGGGGAAAGGATCCGGCATGAATGGCGACGGACGATCCCATCTGCTGGGAGAACAGGTTCTCGTCCTGAACCGCTTCTGGCAGGCTGTCAACGTGTGCAGCGTGCGACGCGCCTTCGCGTTGCTGTACACGGGCAGGGCGCAGGTCGTCTTCGCGGACGACGGGAGTTTCTCCACCTTCGGTTTCGAACAGTGGATGGATTTCTCCCGGCGCAATCCGGGCGAGGAATTCATTCGGACGATTTCCCTGCGGCTGCGGGTTCCGCGCGTCATCCTCCTGCTCTTCTTCGACCGGGTGCCGAAGAAGGACGTGAAATTCTCGCGCTCGAACGTCTTCGAACGCGACCGCAACATCTGCCAGTACTGCGGCCGGCGGTTCGACCGCCGTCACCTGACGATCGACCACGTCGTCCCCCGGGACCGGGGCGGGGAAACGATCTGGACGAACGTGGTGAGTTGCTGCGTGCCGTGCAATTCCCGCAAGAGAAACCGTTTGCCGGAAGAGGCCGGGATGCGCCTGATCCGCCACCCCTACAAGCCCCGGTGGCGTCCCTTCGTCCAGATCTCGGTGCGTCAGCCGGTCCAGCAGGCGTGGCGCCATTTCCTGGATCCGTCGTCCTGGAACGTCGAACTCGGCGACGACGGGGAATCGGCGGCCTGAGTCGCAGGTCCGCCCTTTGACCCGCGTTCCGGCGCCCGTTATGGTGCGGGCCATGAATCCCTCGCTGGACGAGAAATACGAGGCGCTGCGCCGGCGTCTGGCCGAGCTGGGCTCCCTGGCGGTGGGCTTTTCCGGGGGAACGGACAGCGCACTGCTGACCCGCGTGGCCTTCGACGTCCTCGGCCCGCGCATGGTCGCGGTGATCGCCGACAGTCCGAGTCTTCCCAGGAGGGAACTGCGGGAGGCGCGCGAACTGGCCGAGGCGATCGGATGCCCGCTGGAGATCGTCCGGACCCGGGAACTGGAGGACGAACGTTACCGGTCCAATCCCGAGGATCGATGCTATTTCTGCAAACAGGAGTTCTTCCGCGTCCTCAGGGAGGCGGCCGCCGCCCGCGGCATCACGGCGGTCGCCTACGGCGAAAACGCCGACGACACGGACGACTGGCGGCCCGGGGCGAAGGCCGCGCGGGAAATGGACGTCGTCGCCCCCCTGCGCGACGTCGGGCTGACCAAACGGGAGATCCGCGAACTCTCCCGGCGGCTCGGCCTGCCCACATGGGACAAGCCGGCCCAGGCCTGCCTGGCGTCGCGGATTCCCTACGGCCGGCAAATCACCCCGGAACGCCTGGCGATGGTGGAGGCGGCCGAGGATTTCCTCCGCGACCTCGGTCTCCGGGAGGTCCGCGTCCGTCATCACGACGGGCCGATCGCCCGGATCGAGGTCGGCCCCGACGAGATCGAACGGCTCTGCGAACCCGGCCTGCGCTCGCAGGTGACCCGCAGGCTGCGATCCCTCGGCTACCGTTACGTGACGCTGGATCTGGAGGGATACCGTCGCGGCAGCCTGAACGTGCTTTCCGAACCGGCCCCGCCCGGAGACCCGGCCTGAAGAACCGGCCGCGGAGAAGCCCCTTGCGCCCTCGCAGCCGTCCCCCTATATGGGAAGGTCCGGGCCGGTTCCGCCGGGCCGCACGAGAGATCGACCGATGACCTCCCACGGGACCCCCATGATGCGCCAGTACCGGCGCGTCAAGCAACAGATCCCCCCGGGGACCCTTCTTCTCTTCCGGCTGGGCGATTTCTACGAGATGTTCTTCGACGACGCGAAGATCGCCGCCGGCGTCCTGGAGATCGCGCTGACGCAGCGCAACGGGATCCCCATGTGCGGCGTGCCCTATCGGGCCGCCGAGGGATACGTGGCCCGGCTGGTCCGGGCCGGGTACAAGGTGGCCCTGTGCGACCAGGTCGAGGAGGCCGCCCGCTCCAGGGGGATCGTCCGGCGGGAGTTGACGCAGGTGATCACGGCCGGCACGACGATCAGCGAGAACCTCCTGCATCCCGCGCGGAACAACTACCTGATGGCCTGCCGTCCGGCGAAGGGACGGTACGGACTCGCCTTCCTCGACCTTTCCACGGGCGAATTCCGGGCCGCGGAGATCGATTCCGCCGACCAGGTCGCGGGCGAGGTCGCCCGGTGGCGGCCGGCCGAATGCCTGATCCCGCAGAACCGCGCTGGGGACGAGGAGTTCGTTTCGCTTCTCCGGTGGGGACCCGAAGGGGTGATCACGCCCCTCGACGACGAGCTTTTCTCCGCGGATTCGGCGGAATTCCGGCTCACGGAGCATTTTGGAACGGAGAGCCTCGACGGATTCGGACTGGGAAACATGCCGGAAGCCGTGGCGGCCTGCGGCGCGGTCCTTTCGTACGTGGAGGAGGTGCTTCGGGGGAAGGCGGGGCACATCACCTCCCTCGGCGTCTACGATGCGGGCGAATTCGTCGGACTGGACGCCGACACCCAGCGGAACCTCGACCTGCTGGAAGACATGCGCACGGGAACGAAGACGGGGAGCCTCCTGGGGGTGCTCGATGCGACCGTGACGCCGATGGGCGGCCGCCTGCTGCGTTCGTGGATCCTGCGGCCTCTGCGCCGGGTGGAGGCGATCCGCCGCCGCCAGGAATGCGTCCGCTGGTTCGCCGAGAACGCGTCGGCGCGGGAACTGGTGCGGTCCGCCCTGGGCGAGGTGCGCGACCTGGAACGGACGGCTTCCCGGATCACCCTCGGGCACGGGGGCCCGAGGGACCTCGTCTCCCTGGCCGACGCCCTGGCCGCGGTTCCCCGGGTGCGGTCGGCCCTGTCGGAAGCGGCGCCGCAGGCGCTGCTGGATCTGCGCGCGGCGGTTCCGGAACAGCCGGTTCTCGTTCGACGGATCCGGGATGCCCTCGTGGAATCTCCGCCGGCGTTGCTGCGCGAGGGCGGCGTTTTTCGCGACGGCTACCATCCCGAACTCGACGATCTGCGAGCGGCGGCCACCCACGGCAGGGAGTGGATCGCCTCCTATCAGAACCGGGAACAGGAGCGCACGGGGATCCGATCGCTCAAGGTCCGGTACAACAAGGTCTTCGGCTACTACATCGAGGTCACGAAGGCCAATCTCGCCTCGATCCCCTCCGATTACGTCCGCAAGCAGACGCTGACCAACGCCGAACGATTCATCACGGAAGAGCTGAAGGATTACGAGACCCGCATCGTCGGTGCGGAGGAACGGGCCCGCGAACTCGAGGCGGAGTTGTTCCAGGAACTGCGTCGGGAGGTGGTCGCGGATCTCGGACCGGTCCAGCGGGCGGCGCGCGCCCTCGCCGAGATCGACGTCCTGGCGGCCCTGGCGCACGTGGGGGTCCACGGGGACTATTGTCTCCCCGTCGTCGACGACGGCGACGCGATCGAAATCCGCGAGGGCCGCCATCCGGTGATCGAACGGATGCTGGAAACCGAACGGTTCGTGCCGAACGACGCGTTGATCAACGGAACCGACCACCAGATCCTGATCATCACCGGGCCGAACATGGCGGGGAAATCCACCTACATCCGCCAGGTGGCGCTCCTGGTGCTGATGGCCCAGATCGGATCGATGATTCCCGCGGCCTCGGCCCGGATCGGCGTGGTCGATCGGATCTTCACCCGGGTCGGCGCCTCGGACGACCTGAGCCGCGGACGCAGCACCTTCATGGTGGAGATGCACGAGACGGCCAACATCCTCAACAACGCCACCTCCCGGAGCCTGGTGGTCCTGGACGAAATCGGGCGGGGCACCAGCACCTTCGACGGGATCAGCATCGCATGGGCGGTCGCCGAGTATCTCCACGAGGAGGAGGACCGCCGGGCGCGGACCCTCTTCGCGACCCATTACCACGAGCTGACGGACCTGGCCCGTTCGATGAAGGGGGTGCGAAACTACAACATCGCCGTCTCCGAGTCCGGCGGGCGGATCTCCTTCCTCCGCAAGATCGTTCCCGGTCCGGCCGACAAGAGCTACGGCATCCAGGTCGCGCAACTGGCCGGGTTGCCGGAACGGGTCATCCGGCGCGCCCGGGAGATCCTCGCCACGCTCGAAGAGGGCGAATTCACCGAGACCGGCCAGCCGCGGCTGGCGCAGCGGCGCAGGCAGCGTCCCGGGGACTCGGATCGGCAGCTCCGCTTCTTCGAGTAGACGGCGGAAAAGGGTGGACGGAAAACGGGCCCCGGGATCGCTCCCGGGGCCCGCCGGTTTCGAGGTTGATCGGCGACCCGCAGCCTAGAAGTTCACCTGCACTTCGCCGCGCACTTCGATGGCCTCGTCGTCGCCGCTGGATCCGCTGTAGGCGTCGTCCGGGAAGAAGGCGCCGACATAGAACTGCGTGCGGACGTCCTGACTGTAGTCGTACCCGACCACGAAGTCGAACTCCGCCCCCAGTTGCCGGTCGTCGCCGTTCGTCACGGCGTTGACGCCGCCGTTCTGTTTGTAGGGGCTCCCCATCACCATCGCCACAGGATCGTCCTGGAGGTAATAGTAGATATCGAGCCCCAGACTCAGGTTTTCCACCGGGAGCACCTCCGCTGCGGCCTTCAGGATGTGGATATTGCTCAGCTGCGGACTGAAGACGTAGCCCCAGATTTCGTAATCCCCCCAGGGAACGAACATCCGTTCCACGTCCCGGTCGCCCTGGGCATAGGTGTAGCCGAGAGTGAGTTTCGGCTCGAGCGCCGACTGGCTCATGATGTATTCGGTTCCCAGATCGAACATCCAGGCCCGAAGATCACCGCCCTGATCGGCGTCGCCGAACTCGTAGGCGACTTCTCCCCATGCCGTCCACGCTTCCTGCGGCAGAATGTCTCCGCGGAGGCCCACGATCCCCGGCGAGGCGCCGGTGCCCTGGTCCATGTAGCCGACGTACATCTCGGCGTCCTGGAGCAGGGAGTTGTCCGGCTCGAACCGGAGATTCGCGAAGAACATGTCGGAGTCGCTCCCGACGAGCGCCCGGTCGAAGATGCTCTGGAGTCCTTCCACCAGCGCGGCGTAGACCAGGTCCACCGTGAAGGGATACTGGTCGTAGACCACGCGCGCCGCATCGTACCGGAGCTCGTACTCCTTGCTGCTGAGGATCAATCCCCGGCCGTAGTTCAAGTACTGTCGCCCCAGTTTCAGCGTCACCGGCGAATAGAACATCTCCTGCATCTGCACGTAGGCCTCCGACAGGGTCACCTCGAAGTCCTGCGTGCGGGGGAGCGCCGAAGAGAGCTCCGGCTCCGAACCCCATGTTCCGATTCCGTTGACCGTCACCACCGCCAGGACCTGTTCCTCCAGGTCCGCTTCGACGGTGACGCGGGAACGCTGTGCCAGGAAGAAGTCACGGTCGTTGGCCGATTTCGAGACCTCCGTGACCTCGCCCGTGGCCGGATCGGTGAACGTCTCCGGCGGCACGGTCTTCCCGCTGTCGGTCAGGTTGAGGTTGTTCACGTAATAGCCGCGGATCCGGATGTCCCCGGATACGCGGATGTTCTGCACTTCGGCGGAAACCTGGCTCCACGCGGCGCAGAAAAGCACCCCGACAGCCACCAGCCAAAGTCGCTTCATGCATTCCTCCAACTATGATTAAGGCAGATTCCGCCGCGGCGGTTCCCGGAGGAATTCCGCCGCCGGAACCCTGTGCGTACAGCTTCCGATCTATGAAAACGTCACCTCGACAGCCTCCGGTGCAGGTCTTTCTCTCCCTCCTTTCCCACCGCATTGAAGCCGTCTATGACGGATGGGTACAAAGCTTCGACCCCTAGAGTAGGAATCGGCGTACCGAAGTCAAGCCCCACGATACCCGAAAAATCGGGCGTGGGAAGCCCGGAATTCACCGGAAAACCGGGGCGATCCGCCCCGCCGGGCGCGGAATCACGGTCCGGATTCGGTCGCCGGAGGCTCCTCCGGGGCCGTTTCCGCGGGGGAATCGTCCCCGACGACCTCCCCCGAGAGGGTTTCCCCGGTCGCGCCCCCCTCGTCCGCGGTCGCCTGTTGACGCCGGATCCGGTCCAGATCCTCCCGGGCCGCGTAGCTCCAGGGACTGCGGGGATATCGGGCCAGGAGGTCTTCCAGCGCCTGGCGGGCCCCCGCGATGTCTCCCGACAACCGCAGACAGCGCGCCCGGGCGGCGAGCGCCTCGGCGGCCCGGGGATGCCCCTCTTGCGCGGCGATTTCGCCGTAAACGGCCGCCGCCGCCGCGAGATCGCCCTTGCCCTCGAGGGCGACCCCCTTCAGGAATTCCACCTGGGGGAGCAGGGGATGATCCGGATGATCCCGTTCGAAGGCCTCCAGCCGCTGAAGGGCGTCGTCGTAGCGGTCCGCGTCCAGCAGGGCGTTCGCCTCCTGGAACCGGGCGTAGGCCGCCGCCGGCGTGCCGGCGTACTCGCGGGCCACCGCAGCGTACTGCTCGGGTTGCCCCGCCGCCGCCTCCAGGGCCGAAAAGCCGGCCTGGATCATCTCCCGGCGGTGGTAGAACCAGAGCGCGGTCAACAGGATTGCAACGACGACGATTCCCCCGACGACGGCGATCGTCTTGCCGTGTCGGCGGAGGATGCGCAGCAGGCGCTGCCCGAACTGCGTTTCAAGGATCTGTTCTTCGGCGTGCTGATGTGTCTCGGTCATGATCTCCCCGGAATGCGCGGTCCGCGGCCGAACCCCCGGCCTGTCGCCCTCCGCGCGCAAAGGACGTCCATAGTTGCCCACCGCCCCCGGGATTGCAAGTCCGGGGGCGTGCGGCGATGATGGACGCGCGGGATGGAGGAACGTCCCGGGGGCCGGCGGGACGTCCGGCGCCCGTCGAGAGGGAACGGGGAATCGGGGCGTCATCCCGACCGGGAGGGAATCCGCCATGGCATCCGAGGTTACGAAGGCCGTCGTTCTCGCGGCCGGACGCGGGACGCGCATGCGTCATCTCACCGAAGACCGGCCCAAACCGATGCTCCCCCTGCACGGACGTCCCCTGCTCGAATACATCCTCCGGGGACTCCGGGACGCCGGGATCCGGGAGACGATCCTGATCGTCGGGTATCTCCGGCACGTCGTGCGGGAGGCCTTCGGCGACGGGTCCCGGCTCGGCATGGCGATCCGGTACGAGGTCCAGGAAACCCAGGACGGAACGGGACGGGCCCCCCTCCTGGCCCGGCGTCATCTCGACGATCACCCCTTCCTGCTGACGTACGGGGACATCCTCGTGCCCGCCGCGGAATACGCGGGGATGCTCCGGACGATGCGCGAGAGCGACGCCGACGGGATCGTGGCCGTCAAGGAAGGCCCCGACGTTTCCCAGGGGGCGGCCGTGATGATCGGACCCGACGGGGTTCTGCGGGACATCATCGAGAAACCCGAGCCCGGGACCGTCGATTCCCGGTGGTACAACGCCGGGATCTACGTCTTCCCGCCCGAAATCCTCCCGGAAGCCGCCCGTCTCGAGAAGTCGCCCCGGGGCGAGTACGAACTCACCGACGCCATCCGGGCCCTGGTGCGGCGGGGCGTACGGTTCCGCCCCCACGTGATCGAGGGATACTGGACGGACGTGCGGGATCCGGAGGCCCTGGAAGAGGCCCACGGATTCGTCCGGCCCCTGGCCTGAATCTTCTTCCCGCGGCGGGGCGGCGGGGGGTGCCGGCGCCCTCAGGGGGCTGCGACGGTTTCCCGGACGGCGTCCGCGACGTGTTCGGCGGTGAACCCGAACTTCTCGGCCAGCACCTTGTACGGCGCCGAGGCCCCGAAGCGGTTGATCCCGAGGATCCGCCCGTCGGGGCCCGCGATCCCCTCCCATCCGCACGGAACCCCCGCCTCGACGACGATCCGGGGGATTCCCGGAGGGAGGATTTCCCGGCGATAGTCCCCGGGTTGCTCGAGGAAGAGTTCGCGACACGGCATGCTCACCACCCGGACGGCGATTCCTTCGCTTTCGAGCCGTTCGGCCGCCTCGGCCGCGAGCGCAACCTCCGAACCGGTCGCCACGAGGATCGCCGCCGGGTTCCCGGCATCGCGGAGAACGTAGCCGCCTCGGGCCACCCCTTCGAAGGGAATCGCGTCGCGGTGCAGGATCGGGAGATTCTGGCGGGTCAGGATGATCGCAACCGGTCCGTTCGTGCGATCCAGGGCGGCCTGCCAGGCGGCGGAGGTCTCGGTGGCGTCCGCCGGTCGGAAGACTTTCACCCCCGGGATGATCCGCAGGGCCGTGACGTGTTCGATCGGCTGATGCGTCGGTCCGTCTTCGCCGACGAAGATGCTGTCGTGGGTGAAGACGTAGATCGCCGGGATATGGCTCAGGGCCGCGATCCGGATGGGGGGCCGCATGTAGTCCGAAAAGACCAGGAAGGTCGATCCGTAGGGGCGGAACCCTCCGTGCAACGCGATGCCGTTCATGATCGACCCCATCGCGTGCTCCCGGATGCCGAAATGCAGGTTTCGACCGGAGAAATCCCCGGGGGCCACCGAACCGCCGCCCTTGATCTCCGTCTTGGTCGACGGGGAAAGGTCGGCCGAACCCCCGACGAGCCACGGGACGGCCGCGGCCACGGCCTGCAGGGCCTCGCCGCCCGCGTTCCGTGTGGCGATCGCGTCTTTGTCGCGGAAATCGGGGAGCGCGTTCCGCACGTCCGCCGTCAGCCGGCCTTCGCAGAAGGAACCCCAGTCCCTGTCGAATCCGGCGTCCCGCTTCCGGCGCTCGGCGACGTCCGCCGTCCAGCGTTCGTAGATCGATTGCATCGCGGCCGCGCGCGATCGGAAGAAGTCCCGGACCTCGTCCGGCACGTAGAAGGTCGGTTCCACGGGCCAGCCGAGATTCTTCTTCGCCAGGACGATCTCCTCGTCCCCGAGCGGTTCCCCGTGGGCTGAGGCGGTATCCTGCTTGTTGGGACTGCCCCGGCCGATGTGCGTGTGCCCGATGATGAGGCTGGGCCGTTCCTTCTCCGCGCGGCAGCGGTCCAGCGCGGCGGCGATCGCGTCGGGATCGTGTCCGTCGATTTCCTCCACGTGCCAGTGATATCCCTCGAACCGGCGCCGAACGTCGTCGCTGTAGGCCAGGTCGGTCGATCCTTCGATCGTGATGCGGTTGTCGTCGTAGAAGAAGACGATCTTGCCCAGCTTGAGGTGGCCCGCCAGCGACGCCGCCTCGGCGCTGATCCCCTCCATCAGGTCGCCGTCGCTCACGATCGCGTAGGTGTAGTGGTCGATCGGGGCGAAATCCTCCCGGTTCACGCGGGCGGCCAGCATCGCCTCGGCCAGGGCCATGCCCACCGCGTTGCCGAACCCCTGGCCGAGAGGGCCGGTGGTGGTCTCCACGCCCGGGGTGACGCCGTATTCCGGATGTCCCGGGGTGCGCGATCCCCACTGGCGGAACTGTCGGAGATCCTCGAGCGAAAGATCGAATCCGGCCAGGTGCAGGATCGAGTACAGGAGCATCGATCCGTGTCCGGCCGACAGGACGAAACGATCCCGGTCGATCCATTCCGGATCCCGGGGATGATAACGCAGGAAACGGCTCCACAGCACCGCCGTGAAATCCGCCGCTCCCATCGGCATGCCCGGATGCCCCGAGCCGGCCTTCTGAACGCCGTCGGCGGAGAGGAATCGGAGGGTGTTGGCGATTTGTTCGATCATCGAGCGATCCACAGCTTCGGAACTCATCGTTTCATGCTCCTTGAAGAGATCTCCGCGCCGGATTCCCCGGCGCGGGAAGGCACACGACTATCAGATTCCCGGTCCGGTGTGCAACGACGGGAGACCGTTTCCCCCCGCCGACGGTCGATCAGGACGGCTCCCGCCGCCAGCAGCAGCAGGAGATCCTCCGCGAGCCGACGGATTCCCACCGGGGAATCCCCCCGAAACGAAAAGCAGCCGCAATCGATCTCCAGGCCCCGCGCCATGGCGGATCCGATGCCGATCATGAAGACCGCGAGCATCCCGATCGCCAGCAGGGCGGCGCCGTCGACCCAGACCCCCGCGAGGAGGAGGAACCCGGTCGCCGCCTCCGTCCAGGGAAGCACGACCGCCACCCACGGGATCCAGGGCTCGGGAAGGAGGCGGTAGGCCGCGATCGCCTCCGCGAAGAGCCGCGGATGCAGGATCTTGTCGATGCTCGCCGACAGGAAGACTCCGCCGAGCGCGAGCCGGAGAAAGAGCAGGACCCAACCGCGGATTCCCGTCGAGGGGCCGCGCCAGGCCGCCAGGATCTTCCGGCTCATTCGAAGGCCCCCCTTTCCACCGGGAGATTCTCCCGGATCCATCCTTCCATGCCGTCCTGGAGAACGCGGACGTCGGTGAACCCGCCCTGCCGCAACGCCGCCGCCAGCGCATGGCTCAACTCGCAGTCGCCTCCCTGGCAGTACACGATCAGCGGATCGTTCTCGGAAAGGAAGGACGCGACTTCCCCGAAAGCCGTTTCGAATTCCTCGTAGGGCAGGTTGATCGCCCCGGGGATGTGCTCTTCCTCGAAGGAAAGACGGTCCCTCGCGTCGAGGAAGATCGCCGTGCCGATCAATCGTTCCGCCTCGGCCGGCGAAACCGTCCCGCCGCCGGTCTCCGCGGCGGGGTCCGGCGCTTCCTTCGCCCGCAGGGGGATTCCCAGCGACCGGGTCTGGTTGAAGATCAGCCCGACCGTCCCGGCCGCGGCCAGGATGGCGGCCGCCCGGATCCAGGCCGTCCACGGATGCCTTCGGTTTGTTCCGTTCACGCCGGGACTATACGGCCCGACGCCGCGGGCGGGAAGCGGCGGCGTCCCGCATCACGGTTGCGGATTGATCGTCGTGGTTCTCCGGGACGTCGTCGGCCGGATGGATGTCGTTCGGAACGAGGTGGTCCGGAACGTGGATGTCGTCTTCCGGGTCGAAGTGGTCTTGCGAGTGGACGTGGTCTTGCGAGTGGACGTGGTTTTCCGAGTGGACGTCGTCTTGCGTGTCGAGGTGGTCTTCCGGGTCGAAGTGGTGCGTTGAGACGTGGTCTTGCGAGTGGATGTCGTCTTGCGAGTGGATGTGGTGCGCCGCGAAGTGGTTTTCCGCGTGGAGGTGGTTTTCCGTGTAGACGTGGTGCGTCGCGAAGTCGTCTTGCGGGTCGAGGTCGTCTTGCGGGTGGAGGTGGTGCGCTGCGACGTGGTCCGCCGGGAGGTCGTCTTGGCGGTCGTCGTAGTCCGTCTGGTGGTCGTTCTCTTGGTGCGGGTGCGCTTGGTGGTGGTGCGCCGGGTCCGTTTGGTCGTGGTGCGCCTGGTGCGCGTGCGTTTCGTCGTCGTCCGCCGGGTCCGTTTGGTCGTGGTGCGCCTGGTGCGCGTGCGTTTCGTCGTCGTCCGCCGGGTCCGTTTGGTCGTGGTGCGCTTGGTCCGGGTCCGCTTGGTGGTGGTGCGGCGGGTGCGTTTGGTGGTGGTGCGGCGGGTACTGCTCGTCCAGCGGGTGGACGTCGTCGTCGAAACGGAGGTCGTGCGCACGGTCGAGGTGGTCGGTTGCGTCGAGGTGGAGACGGTCGTCGTCGCAATGGTCGTGGTGGACGCCGAGGTGGTGTTGGGAACCAGGGTGGTAAAGGTGTAGCGGATCGTCGTGGTGGTGATCTGGGCGAAGTTGCGCCGGTCGGCCCGGGTCTGGATCTCCGCGCTCTGCCGGATGTTGGCCAGGGTCTCGGTGATGGCGACGTTGATCGTCGCCGCGGTGGCGTTGGTGACCGTGTCGACGCCGAAGACGTGGTCGGTGCCGTCGGGGAGGGAGAGGGAGTCGAGAATCAATTCGTCGTCGCTCGAGGAGGCGACGTTGTCGTTTTCGACGTCGGGAACATAGTAGAGCCGGCCGTCGTCCATGTAGTAGGCGACGGGGCTCCGTCCCATGGCGGGCGGGAAGGTCAGCACGAGGTAATCCCCGTCGGCGACGGCGTCCTCGTCGGCGTAGGCGGCTCCCACACGGATCTCCTGGGCGGCCTGAACGTCTCTTCGGATCTTCTCGATGGCGTTGGCGAGTTTGTCCTGAAGATGGGCCTGGCTGACGCTGGACGAGGACCACCGCAGGCTGTCGATGTGGAGGATCACCAGGGCGAGCATCACGATGAGCATGATCACGGAGGCGACGACCAGTTCCGGGATCGTGAACCCGGCCGTATTCCTCAGGAAACGATGTCCCCGCTCTCCGTTGCCGTCTTCGTTCCGCCTTGTCTGTTGCGTTGTCACGGTCTGTGCCCTCCACACACCTGGTTTGCGGACACGGCAAGACGCGGACGACGCCGGCGACGCGTCACGTCTTGCGGACCAGCAAACCTATGCAGCGTTCTATCGGAACCGCGGCCCGGAGGATCTCCTCAGGGCTGCGGATTGATCGTCGTCGTCATCTGGGAGGTGGTCAGTCGGGTCGAAGTCGTCGGTTGGGTGGACGTGGTCAGCCGGGTGGAGGTGGTCAATCGGGTCGAGGTGGTCCGCACCGAGGTGGTCAATCGCGTGGACGTGGTCCGCCGGGTGGAGGTCGTCCGGATCGAGGTGGTGCGCACGGAGGTGGTCAACCGGGTGGAGGTGGTTCTTCGGGTCGAGGTGGTGCGGATGGAGGTGGTGCGGACGGTGGAGGTGGTGCGTCGGGTGGACGTGGTTCTCCGGGTCGAGGTGGTGCGCCACCAGTACGTGGTGGTGCGCCGGGTGGACGTGGTTCTCCAGGTCGAAGTGGTCCGCACGGTCGATGTCGTGCGGACGGTGGACGTCGTCGGAACCGTCGAGGTGGTCAGCCGCGTCGAGGTGGTCGGAATCGTCGTGGCGATCGTCGTGGTGGAGGCCGACGTCGTGTTCGGCAGCAGGGTGGTGAAGGTGTACTGGATCGTGGAGGTGGTGAACCCGGCGAAGTTGCGCCGGTCCGCCCGCGTCCGGATCTCGGCTCTCTGGACGGCGCTGGCCAGCTCGTTCTGCATCAGGATGAAGATGTCCGCCGAGGTCGCGTCGGAGGCGGAATCCGGTACGAAAAAGGAACTCTCGCCGTCGGGCAGCAGAACCCCTTCCAGCAGAACGATGTCGTCGGCGGAGGTGCCGACCGAGTCGCTGTCGGCGTCGGGGACGTAGTAGAGATTCCCGTTCTGGACGTAGTAGGCGACGGGAGGGCGCCCGGTCGCCTCGGGGAAGGTCAACACGATGTAGCTGCCGGCATCGGCGTACTCCGCATCGCCGTAGTAGGCGCCGACGCGGATCTCGATGGCGCTCTGCACGTCCCGGCGGATCCGCTCGACGGCGTTGGAAATCTTGTCCTGCAGATGGGCCTGGTCGATGCTGGTCGCCGACCACCGGAGACTGTTCACGTGAAGGAGGGTCAGCGCGAACATCACCATGAGCATCAGCGCGGAGGCCACCACCAGTTCCGGGATCGTGAATCCCGAAGATCCGTTTCGGCGGCATCCCCCCCCCGTGACGATCTTCGTTCCGGCGGGTTCAGTCTGCATCGATTCTTCCCATGGTGTTCTACAGGAGGGTCATGTAGGTGGTGATCGTTTCGGTTTCGTCGAAGGCGTCTCCGAGGAGATCCCACGACCCGGTGACGGTGACTTCCAGAAAGAGGATCCGGTTGGGATCGGAGAACCCGACGTCGGTCAGGGCGCCGGTGTCGGGATCGAGACCCATGGCCCGGATCGATGTGGAGATCGTGGCGGTCAGGGACCCGGAGTCGCTCGAGGAGATCGTCCGGGTGATGTCCGGATGCGAGGTGCTGCCGACCCCGGTGAATCCGCCGGTGCGGAGTTCGCCCCGGATCTCTTCGATCTGCGCCTGGATGATGTTCAGGACGGTGGAACGGTTGGTGAGATGACGGGCGATCCGGTGGGCCATCCCGATGCTCGCCAGGAGACCGCTGGCGGTGATTCCGAGGATGACGATGGCGATCGCCACCTCCGGGATGGTCATTCCGCGGGCGTTCCCGCGCCGCGGGACGCCCCGGCGACGCCGGCCGGGGACGGATCGTCGATGGATCCACGACCGCATCATTGTCCGAAGGTCTCCTGCCAGAGCAGCCGAACGAGCACCGGGGTGCGCATGGCGGCGAAATCTCCGATGTTCTGGGCGTATCCCTTCGTGGAAATCGGTTCGGCATGGCCGTCGCCCGGATGGATCATGAAGATGAAGCCGTCGGTGGTGTTGCCGTTCTCGTCGAGGTTGATGACGCCGGCGCTGACCATGGTTCCGTCCGTCAGGTGGGCCAGCCCGGGACAGTTGGAATAGGCCGAGGGCCAGATGTCGTTGACGTAGTTCGCCTCTCCGGTGGCCCGGTCGATGATGAAGAGGGCCGGGATCCGCGACGGTCCGGAGGGCTCCTCCTCCTCCTCGCCGCCTTCCTCTCCCCCTTCTCCTTCGCCGCCCGATCCGCTGTCGTCGACCAGCACCGTCATGATCGACATCAGCGTCCCGTCGGCCGCGAAGGAGATGTCTCCGCCGTTGACCGCCACGCCCAGGGGGGACGATTTCCGCGTGGCCAGCCCTGTGGAGGTGTCGATCGTGGCGAGGTAGTCGTTGGCCCCGTCGAGGTCCGGCATGTACGAGACCCCGTAGAGCGTGCCGGAATCGTCGAATGCCAGCATGCCGACCACGGGGACCGGGCTGGACGTGTCGCTCCAGAGGATCTGGGCGATCACCGTCGCCTGCCCGTTGGTGGGGTCGAGTTCGAGAAGATCGTCGCCTCCGACCGGGGAGGTGATGGTGGTCGGCGCCGTTGCGAAGATCCGCGTGGTGCCGGGTTCGACGGCCAGGCCCCAGACGCCGTAGCGTCCCGTCGAGCCGATCGGTTCCCCGGGCGTCACGGGGATGTCGTGACGCCAGAGTTTCGACGGCGGAAACGACGTGTCGAGGGACCAGCTTACCGAATAGAGGATCTCCCCGGAGGCCGCGCCGCCCAGGAAAACGAGGGCGAGAACCGCCGCCAGCCGGTACCGGGATCCCCCCCTGATGCGTGCGTTCGAAGCCTTGGGATTTCTCATGCTACCAGATGACCCCCAGTTGGTTCTGGATGGTTCGTACCTCGCTTCCGCATCCCCCCTGGACCGAGTAGGTTACGTTGGTGATCCGGCCGTCCTCGGAGGTCAGGAACGTCGGGGTGCCCGTCATGCGGAACGTTCCTCCGTTGACCTCCCCCGTGACGGCGCCGGAGAGAACCAGGGGATCCGACAGGGAACGGCGGAGCCGGGCCAGCACGTATTCCGACCCGGATTCGGCCGCGTGAAAGGCCATGGCGGATTCCCACCGCGCCTGGGTGATCCGGGACTGCGTCGTCACCAGCATGAGGATGCTGGCGACGATCAGCACCGCGATGGTCGACAGAATCACCGTTCCGAGAAGAACGCTCCCTCGCTCGGAATCCCTCCTCACCGTCGTTCACCTTCCTTCCGGAAACCCCCGGCAGGCCCATTCGGCTCCCGTCCCGAAGACGCGAGGAGCAGCCTTCGTACCATTCTTCCCGCTTCAGGGGCTCCTGCGGGGCCTTTCCCGGAGCAATCCGCGCACCCGCGATCCCGGAAAGGCCGCCCGTCCCGGGGACGCTTCCACGGAACCGGACTCCGTCCCAATCCCCGGGAACGAACCGGAAGACGAAATGGGCGCCGCGAAGCGTTTCCGGAACCCTGCGGCGCACCCGGCGAGCGATCGTTCCCCCTTTTTCGGGGGCGCAACCGATTCGCGCAGATGATAGAGTCGGTTCGCCATTCTCATGGTTGGGATCCGTCCGGAAGGCGCGGTGGCAGGGTTCATGCTCCCTGCCGGGCGGGATTCCGGACGACGAACCGATGGTTGCCTCTTTCCTCCTGTTGACCGTTTCGATGTGGGCGGGTCTGCGGCTCGAACGGGCCGTGGACGCGGCCGACCGCCCCTGGACGCGGCTGGCCTTCGCCTGGGGCGCGGGCCAGGTGCTGGTGACCTGGGCCTTCTACCTCTTCTCCTGGGCCTTCGGATTCCGGGTCGTTACGGTGATTCTCGTTCTCGCGGCGCTCTCGGTCGCTTCGCTGATCGACGCGATCCGCAACGGCCGCGCCCTGTGGGACGGGGTCGGCCGCGGTTCCTGGCGCCTGAGCCCGGCGCAGATCTTCGCCGTCTCGCTGATGGGGGCGGCCATCGGACTTTCCGCCTGGCGCACGGGACGGGGCGATTTCTGCGTCGCCGGCGCCAACGAGGATTTCTCGTTCCACCTGGCCATGGTTTCGGCCTTTCTGGAGCAGCCCTTCTTCCCCCCGAATCATCCGCAGTTCGCCGGGGCCCTGCTCCGCTACCATTTCATGACCAACTTTCACGCGGCGATTCCGGCCCGGCTCGGCGTCGATCCGATTGACGCCGTCCAGTGGATGCAGGTGATCAACGCCCTGGCCCTCGGCGTGCTGGCCGGCGCCCTCTTCGACACGCTCGCCGGATCCCGATCGGCGGCCTTCTTCGGGATCGTCTTCCTGCTGATCTCCCGCACGACGATCTGGAACCTCGTGCTCTATCACCTGGGGTTCCCGATCGACGATCTCGTGCCGGGATCCGTCGCCTTCGGTTCGCACGAGTATCTTCACCGGGTCTTTCTCCACAACTACTTCAACTTCGACGACGCCCTCAGCAACCTCTTCCATCCCCAGAGACCGATGCTCTTCGGCGCGGGATTCGGAATGGGATTGCTTCTGCTGATCCGGCGGGCCTGGATCGAGGACGAGCTGCGGCTGCGGCGATGGGCGGTGCTTTCCCTGCTGATCGGACTTCTCCCCCTCTTTCACCTTCACACGTTCCTGGTGGTGGGGACGCTGCACGCGATCCTGGTCCTGGCGTGCCGCCGCGAGGAGCTCTCGCGGCGAATCGCCGTCCTGGCGGCGATGCTTCCCGCCGTCTTCCAGTTGTTCTTCCTCTTCTCCGTGCCCCGGCCGGATTTCTTCTCCGGATTCGACGTCGCGCAGGTCGGCGGCCTGCACCAGGTGATGATCGACGATTCGGAGTTCTGGACCCGGGTCTTCTTCTGGCTGCGCGTGGGAGGAATCGCCCTCTGGCTGGGAGGCGCCTATGCGGCCGCGGTCGTCCTGCGGCGGCGGCTCTGGCGGCCGGCGTCGTGGAAGACGCTCGATCGCGCCCAGGGCTTCCTGCTCGGTCTGCTGGTCGTCGGAACGGTGGCCTTTCTCGGGATCAACTTCTATCGCGCCACCCCGAACTGGGGCGACAGCAACAAGTTCTACTTCTATTTCACCATTCCGATGACGGTCTTCACCGGGAGGGTGCTCGGGCGCTGGTGGCGCCGCGGGATCCCGGGGCGCGCCGTCGTCGCGGGGATCCTTCTGGTCTTCTCCCTGATCCCGTATTCGGTGGACGCCTGCGTTTCGTACCGGGCCGCCGTCGTGCGCCTCTTCCGGCTCGACCGCTCCGCGCCGGGCCAGCGGATTCTCTTCCACGCGCCGGAGTTCGTGATGGCCGACTGGATCCGGGCCTCCACCCCGCCCACGGCCGTCTTCCTCACCGCCGCCACGCAGGAGCATTTCCTTCCGGCCCTGACGGGGCGCCGCGTGCGCTGCGGGGCGTACGTCCGGCAGAACGGACTGGCGAACCTGGACACGATCCGGGACATCCAGGAGATCTACCGGGATCCGTCCTTCGAGAGACTGCGGCGCCACCCGGTCGACTACATCCTGGTGAGCCCCCGCGAGGAGGCCGCCGTGGAAGTGGACCGGAAGGCCCTCTCCCGGTTTCCGGAGGCCTTCCGGGTCGAGGCCTCCGAGGGAACGTACGTCCTCTACCGCACGGATCTCTTCGGGTTCGAAGCGGATCCGGAGGCCCGTCCGCTGCGGGACGTGGAGATGACCGCCTGGGATTCGCCCCTGGGTCCGGAACCGGCCTGGGGGATCTCCGCGGCGACGGGCGAAACGGTTTTCTGCGGGGGAAACGCGGATCCGGACGCCCTCGTCATGCATGCGCCTTCCCGCGCCGTCTTCGCCCTGGAGGGAAGGTTCCGCGGCATGGTCGGACGGGTCGGGATCGACGATTCCCAGGCCGGTTGTGACGGCGGGACCGTCCGGTTCCACGTGCTCGTCGACGGCGGGGAACGGTTCGTCAGCCCCGTCGTCGATTTCGCCGGCGGACCCCGGCGCTTCTGGGTCGACCTGGAAGGCGGCAGGGTCCTCGAACTGCGCGTCGACGACGGCGGAGACGGCGACCGCTGCGACCACGCGGTCTGGTCCCGCGTTTTCCTGCTGCAATCCGCCCGGCAGCCGCCCCTGCAGGATTGATCTGCCCGCCGTCCCTTTCCTATGGTGCGGGACACGGGAAAACACCGACGAAGGAAAGGGTCGTTCCGATGGCACTGTTGAACGAGTGGAGTCTGGAAGACGCCCGCCGCGCCGTGGATTCGGTTTCCGACCGGCTCTCCGCCCGAGGGCTCGAGCCGGAGACGGTTCTGGCGGCGATCGGCCGGTTCCGGGTGGAGGTCCCCTCCTGGGGTTTCGGCCGCGGCGGAACGCGCTTCGGCCGATACGTCGACGGATCGGAGGCGGTTTCCGTGCAGGACAAGATGCACGACGCCGGGCTGGTCCATCGTCTCACCGGGGTGACGCCGACCGTGGCCACCCATTTCCCCTGGGACGGCCTGACGGAGCCGGAATGGGACGAGACCCTGAAGGCCATCCGCGACGCGGGATTGCGGCCGGGCGCGGTCAATTCCAACAGCTTCTCCGTGCGCCCGGGGGCCCTGGATCACCGGCTCCGGCTCGGGAGCCTCACGAACCCATTCGAAGAGGTCCGCGAGGCGGCCGTCGCCCACAATCTCGATTGCATTGGAATCATGCGGCATTTCGGCGTGAAGATCCTGAGCCTCTGGTTGCACGACGGCACGAACAGCCCCGGGCAGCAGTCGCTCTACGATCAGGCGGCCTTTCTCGAGGAGGCCCTGCGCACGATCTATTCCCGGATGAACGACGACGAGATTCTCTTCATCGAGTACAAGTTCTTCGAGCCGGGGTTCTACGCCACCGCCATCGCCGACTGGGGACGGGCCGTCGACCTGGCCATGCGCACCGGCGACCGCGCCCGGGTGCTGGTCGACATGGGGCACCACGCCCAGGGAACGAACATCGAACAGATCGTGGCGAACCTCGTGCGCATGGGCCGGCTGGGCGGGTTCCACTTCAACGACCGGAAATACGCGGACGACGATCTGGCGGCCGGCTCGATCGATCCCTACCAGCTCTTCCGCGTCTTCCTGGTCCTCGTCGAGGCGGACCGGCGCGGCGAGATGTCCCTGGAGGACGTGGCCTTCCTCGTCGATCAATCCCACAACATCAAGAACCCGATCGAGGAGATGATCGAGACCGTCGACAACCTGCAGCGGGCCTACGTCCAGGCCCTGCTCGTCGATCACGAACGGCTCGCCGGGGCCCGGAGCCGGGGCGACGCCGTGCTCGGCGACCAGATCCTGCGGGACGCCTTTTTCGACATGCCCGCGGAGGCCTTCCTGGCGGTCTGGCGCGCCGAACGCGGGCTTCCGACCGATCCCCTGCAGACCTTCCGCGAAGAGGGCTGGGAGGCCAGGCTGCGCGCGGCGCGGGCATCCGGCGAAGGGTCGGATCCGGAACGGCCGCAGGCGTGGACCTGATACGGAGCGGACCTTGGAAGACGTCCTTTACTACTGCGTCTACTGCGGCGAGAAACACTCCGCCCCGGCCGCGGACGCGGGCCGCGAGGTCCCCTGCGCCCGGTGCACGCGGCGGATCATCATCCCCGCCCCGACCGAGCCCGGCCGCATGGACGGCGCGGGACCCGCGACCCTGCCGATGGCGCAGGCGCGCATCCTGCAGATGGAGGCGCAGATCGAGAAGCTCCGGAACGAACGGGACCGGGCGAAGCAGGAGGCCCGTCGCGCCGTCGACGAGGTGGCTTCGCTCCAGGCGCGGATCGGGGAACTGCAGCGCTCCACCGAGAGCGCCAAGATGGCGCGCGCCCTCACGGAACGGAAACTGGCCGACGCCCGCTCCCGGGCCGAACGGCTGGAAACACAGCTCCTGGACGCCCAGGCCCGGGCGCGGGAAATCGCCCTGGAACTGCGCCGGGCGCGCACCGAGATCCACCGCCTTCGCTATACCTTTTCGGGGGGCAGCAATGCCTCCGAATAGATTCCGGACCGAGTTTCGTCTTGTCTCCACCGGGGTGTCTGGGGTAGATGGCATGTTCCGTCCGCGTTCGACGCCGCTCGGAGGAGGGGAATTCCGTCGGTGAAACCGAAGCGAGCAAGAGGGGAGATCGTTCGTCATGGATGAAAAGTATGTGAAGGTATTACTGGACGAGTCGGAAATCCCGACTCGGTGGTACAACATTCTTCCGGATCTGCCGGAACCGCTGCCGCCGCCGATGAATCCGGCGACGATGCAGCCCATGGGCCCCGAGGATCTCTCGGTGATCTTCCCGATGTCGCTTCTCGAACAGGAGATGAGCCCGGAACGGTGGATCGAGATCCCGGAACCGGTCCGCGAGGCCTACCGGCTCTACCGGCCCAGTCCGCTCTTCCGCGCCCGCCGCCTGGAGAAGGCCCTCGGGACCCCCGCGGAGATCTACTACAACTACGAGGGGTTCAGTCCCACCGGCAGCCACAAGTCCAACACCGCCATTCCGCAGGCCTACTACAACAAGCTCGCCGGCAAGACGCGCCTGTCGACCGAGACCGGCGCCGGCCAGTGGGGCAGCGCCCTGTCGCTGGGCTGCATGATGTTCGGCCTGAAATGCACCGTCTACATGGTGAAGGTCAGCTACCAGCAGAAGCCGTATCGGCGCGCCATGATGCAGCTCTGGAACGCCGAGGTGATCGCCAGCCCGAGCGACCGCACCCAGTCGGGCCGCAAGATCCTCGAGGAGGATCCCGAGTGTCTCGGGAGCCTGGGGATCGCCATCAGCGAGGCGGTGGAAGACGCCGCGACCCACGACGACACCAACTACGCCCTGGGCAGCGTTCTGAACCATGTGCTGCTGCATCAGACGATCGAGGGTCTCGAGGCGAAGAAAAAACTCGAGAAGATCGACCGCTTCCCCGACGTGGTCGTCGGCTGCGTGGGCGGGGGAAGCAATTTCTACGGATTGATCGCGCCTTTCTACATCGACAAGAAGGAAGGGCGGGACATCCGGCTGATCGGCGTGGAACCCTCCGCCTGTCCGACCATGACGCGCGGCGTGTACACCTACGATTTCGGCGATACGGCCCAGCGGACCCCGCTGCTCAAGATGCACACCCTGGGACATGATTTCGTGCCGCCCGGGATCCATGCCGGAGGATTGCGTTATCACGGCATGGCTCCGATCGTCAGTCTCCTGGCGAAGACCGGCTACATGGAGGCCCAGGCGTACCACCAGATCGAGGTCTTCGAGAGCGCCCGGCTCTTCGCGGGCGCCGAGGCGATCGTGCCCGCGCCGGAATCGGCGCACGCGATCCACGCGGTCATCGAAGAGGCCAGGGCGTGCGCCCGCGACGGACGGAAATCCGTCATCCTCTTCAACCTGTCCGGTCACGGCCACTTCGACATGGCCGCCTACGACGCCTTCCTTTCCGGGAAACTCCAGGATTACGAGTATCCGCAGGAAAAGATCGAGGCGGCGATGGCCCATCTGCCGAAGGTGGACTGAACGGGCCGCGTCG
>CAYNBQ010000006.1:0-15647 GCA_964395275.1 uncultured Verrucomicrobiota bacterium | reverse complement strand
GCCGCGTCGGGCGGCCGGAAAACGCGGGACGCTCAGGCGGGATCCCGCCAGCGGCCGCAGCGGCGAATCAGTTCCACCAGCCGGTCGGGCGCCTCTTCCTCCGGGACGTTTTTCTCGACGCATTCGCGGCCGACGTAGAGATGGACCCGCCCCGGGCCGGCTCCGACATATCCGAAATCGGCGTCGGCCATCTCGCCGGGGCCGTTCACGACGCATCCCATCACGGCGATCCGGACGCCCCGCAGGTGCCGGGTGCGTTCCCGCACCCGCCGGGTCGTCGTTTGCAGATCAAAAAGGGTCCTGCCGCAGGAAGGGCAGGAGATGAACTCCGCCCGCGTCCTGCGGGCGCCGCAGGCCTGCAGGATCCGGTAGGCGGTGTCAAGCCGTTGCTCCGGCGGGTCGGGGGCGTCGATTCGCACCACGTCGCCGATGCCGTCGCACAGGAGCCCCCCCAGCCGGGCCGCCGCGCGCATCGCCGCCCGCGAACCCCCTTCCGCGTCGGCGGAGGTCAGGCGGAACAACGCGTCGGATCCCTTCGAATGCAGTTCCACCGCGGCCGTACGCAGGAGGCCCGCGAGGTCGCGCCCGGCCGAGACGGCGGCGACCGCGTCGATGCGCGGCAGCCTTTCGAGCGCCGTTCCCAGGCGCGTCCGCAGCGTCGCCGGATCTTTCGCTTCGATCGAGATGCACAGGGGAATCCCTTCGGGAACCGCCGCGGGGATCGCATCGGAGTCCAGCCTCAGCTCGAGGGCGTCGGCCGGCGGCCGGCGCCGCGGCAACCGCCCGATCCTTCCGGCGGGCAGCGAAATCACCCAGCCGACCCGCGCTTCCGCGGCCTCGCCCCGGACGGCCTCCGCCCAGGGGAGATCGGCTTCGCTCTCGAGCCGCAGCAGCGCGATCTCCAGGGGGGTCTCGGGCAGGGCGCTCAACCGGAGGATTTCCCGTGCGGCCGGCGCCGGATCGCCCGGACGGAAGGCCAGGGCGACCCGGGGGGGATGATCGCCGCCCGCCGGGATCGATCCCAGGCGGATTTCCCGGCTCCGACGCCTCCCGAAGGAATACCGGTTCCAGGGCAAGCCGCCGGCATCGATCTCCATCGCCGGGGCGCCGGACGATTCGGCCGCGGGCGGAAGGGAGAAATCCTCGGCGAACTGCCGCGCCACGGGAATCTCGTCGACCGGGTCTTCGGTCAGCGAAACGCGGATCGTGTCTCCGATCCCCTCCAGAAGAAGAACGCCGATCCCGACGGCCGAGCGGATCCTCCCTTCCTCTCCCTCTCCCGCCTCCGTGACCCCGAGATGGATCGGGTAGTCCATGGATTCCTCGGCCATGCGATCGACCAGCAGGCGGTTGGCATGGATGGTGACCCGGGGATCGGAGGCCTTCATCGAGAGAACCACGTCGTGGTAATCCATCTCGCGACAGATCCGCACGTATTCCAGGGCGGCTTCCACCATGCCGAGGGGGGTGTCGCCGTAGCGGTTCGTGATCCGATCCGAGAGGGAACCGTGGTTCGTTCCGATGCGGAGCGCCGCGCCCCGCTCGCGCAGTCGAAGGACCAGCGGACGGAAAAGCGAGGCGATCCGATCCCGTTCGGCCGCGTATTCTTCCTCCGTGTACTCCCGGCGTCGGGAAATCCTGCGGTCGGCGAAGTTCCCGGGATTGATCCGTATCTTTTCCACGTGCGACGCCGCTTCCATCGCCGCCGCCGGCAGGAAGTGGATGTCCGCGACCAGCGGGATCCGGATCCCCCGCGACCGGAGCCGTTGCCGCACCTCCCCCAGGGCGCGCGCGTCGGCTGCGGTGGGCGTGGTCACGCGCACGATCTCGCACCCGGCCCGCGCAAGGGCTTCGACGGCTTCCACGGTGGCCTCGACGTCCCTGCCCCGCGTGGTGGTCATCGACTGGATCCTCACGGGGTTCCGTCCGCCGATCCCGACGTCGCCCACGCGGACCTCGCGCGCGGGCCGCCGCCGGGGAGGCGGTACGATCCCGCCGGAAGCATGGAGGGTGTGGTTCTTCATGGCCCTGGAAAGAACGTAGACGGTCGCCCCGCGGATCTCAACGCGGCCCCGCGACCCGCGGGGGAGCGCCCTCGGCGCCCCCACGCCCCTCAGGATCCCGGCGCCGAAGCGCCGTAGACCGACAGAAGCTGTTCCCGGATGTCCTGGTATTCCGGGCGATCGCGCAGGGAGGCGAAATCGACGTCGTCGATGTTGCGGGCGAGCTGTTCCGGATAGGAATCCCGGAGGAGCCGCAGGATTTCGAGGGCCTCGCCCTTTCGGCCCATCGTGGCCAGGGCGCAGGCCTTGTTGAACTGCAGCACGAAACTGTCGGGCTGAACCTCCAGACCCGCGTCGATGGCCTGCAGGGCCTCGAGATCCTTCCCGAGACGTTTCAACGAAACCGCAATCTGATTGATCACCTCCGCGCTGCCCGGTCTGATCTCGTTCATGCGGCGGTAGACCTGCAGGGCGTCTTCATAGCGCCCCTCCGCGAAAAGGGTGCCCGCCAGGCCGGCGAGGGCCCGGATGTCGTTCGGATACATCGAAACGAGGGTTTCGAATTCCCGGCGCGCCTCCTGGTATCGACCCTGTTGCGCCAGGGATCGGCCGAGTTGATACCTGGCTTCGTCGTTCTCGGCGCTCGCGAACACGGCGTTGCGGAAGTGAATCTCCGCCGCCGCCGGATCTTCCTGCCGCTGCTCGATCCGGCCGAGGAGGAAATGGGCCTGGGCGTGCATCGGGTTCTCCTGCACCGCCGCCCGCAGTTCCCGCTCGGCTTCCTCGAGACGGTTCTGCTGGAAAAGGACCGTCCCGGTCAGGAAATGGAACCGGCTGGCGGAAAGCCGGGCCTGCTCCGCGTAGAAGTCCCGAAGGGCCAGCGCGTCGTCGTAGAGACCCGCCGTGCAGAAATCGGAAATCCCCCGTTCGAGCACGTCGTAGTCGAAGTCCGACGCGCGGAGGGCCGATCGGAAGGCCTCCATCGCCTTTTCGGATTCCCCGTTCTGAAGATCCTCCCGGGCGCTCTGGAGCCATTCGGCCGTGTTGCGCGGTTCCGGCGCGGCTTGCGGCGCCGCCGGTCTTTCGGCCGGTTCGGCCTCGGGAGGATTCCCCTTTTCGGCCGGTCTGGAGGAGAACCACGGGCGGTCGCCTTCCTCGGCGTCGGGCGCATACGCGAGAACGGCCGACGGATCGGCGATGCCCCCCTCGGATTTCGGCGGGCGAAGGGGGACCTCGACCGCGACCTCGATCGCCAGCGGGTCCTGTCGGGCCGGATCCCATCCGAGGGGTTCCGCGGGAGCGGCGACCATCGGAACGGGAGACGGTTCCGCAGGGCCGGTCGCCGGGGGTTCCACCGGGGAGCGCCCCTCTCCGCGCCCGGAGACGGATCGCGCCGCCGCCGGGGGAATCCGCGGGCGTTCCCCGGGAACGAGCGGTTCCTCCGGTTCCTGCGCGGCCCGCTCGACCTGCACCGAGAAGAGCCAGCCCAGCAGGGCCGCAATGAGCAAGGCTCCGATGAACAGCGAGAAAATCTTCATCTGGTTCCCAGGGTTTCCGGAGGATTCCGGAGTGGTCGAAGCATACGATCTGGGCCGGATCCTGCAAGGATTTCGCCGCGTTCGCCTCTTTGACGAGGCCGGACGGCCGTTCTATACTGCCGGGACGAAGCGGCGGAGGTGCGACCATGGCCGAGGCTCCCGAGAAACCAGAAACCGGCGGCAAGGAATCGGCTCCCGATTCCAAGCCCGAGATCCGGATCCAGACGCCCAAGGGCAAGCCGGAGATCAAGATCCGCAAACTCGACGAACCCGCCGGGGGATCGTCCGGCGCGCCGGACGGGAACCCGAAGAAACCCGTGGTTCGCGTTTCGACGCCGTCTCCGGCGCCCGAAGAGGCTTCCGACAAGAAACAGATCCGCATCCGGCCCGCGGCGAAACCGGCGGCCCCGAAGCCGCCCGCGCCGTCGACGGACATGCCGGAGACGATCCGGGTGCGCGGGCCCCAGGGACAGGAGCGCAGCATCTCGCTGGCGGGCGAAGGGTCCGCCTCGGACGCCCTTGGGAAGACCCCGGAGTCGCCTTCCTCCCCGGCCCCGAAGCTGTCGCCGACGGGACAGAAACCCGGGGGCAAGGAGACCGACACCAGCCTCTCCAAAGGAACCGGGGACGTCACGCCGCCCGACAAGAAGACGAGCAGTCGCCTGATCAAGTCGAGCGCCGTCGCCGCCGGGGCGACCCAGGGACGCGCGCCCTCGTACGCCGGCGGGGTCAAGGTGTCGAAGAGGAAGAGGAAGGACGCGGGTCCCGTCGTGAGCGGATTCGCGGTCCTGACCGCGATCGTCGGCCTCGTCCTCGTCTATCTGCTCGCCGCCCAGGTGCTTCCGGAACTGTCCCCGGGACTCCATCTTCCCGTGCCGAAATTGTTCCAGTAGATCCAGGAGGGACGAGGGGGCGGATCGCGTCCCGGGGGGATCCCTTCGGTCCCTCGGCGGAGAACCGAGAATGAAGATCGAGGATCTTGCGCATTCCATCGTGTTGTTCGTCTTCGAGCGGCTCGAGAAAGAACATCATTACGTCGTTCCCGAGGAGATCCGCAAGGAAGTCGTCGAAGAGACCAGGGCCAACCTCGACAAGTTGATTTCCGGCGGCGGATCCTGATCCGTCGGCCGCCGGGATTGCGCGGAACGAGGACCGGTGCCGGGCAAGGAACAGGAGAAGAAGAGAAGACCATGGCAAGCGACAAGATCGTCCACCTGAACAAGAGCAATTTCGAGGCCGAGGTCATCCGGTCCGACATCCCCGTGGTCGTGGATTTCTGGGCGGAATGGTGCGGTCCCTGCAAGGCCATCGCTCCCGTGCTCGAGGAGCTGGCGGAAGAACTCGCGGGGAAGGTCAAGATCGCCAAGCTCGACGTCGACGAGAATCAGAGTCTCGCCGCCCAGTTCGGCATCCGCGGGATTCCCACCCTCCTGATCTTTTCCGGGGGCAAGATCGTCGAACAGATCATCGGGTTCCGGCAGAAACAGGCCCTGCTCGACACGATCTCCAAGCACGTCGGCTGATCGCCGGCCGCGCGTGCGGAGCTACTCGGTATTTCCGGGGGACGGCGCTGCAAGCGCCGTTTCCTGTGTCCGGAAGAGTTCCCGGATCCCCGATCGGGCCAGTTCCATCAGCCGGTCGAGTTCCTCCGGCGAGAAGGATCGGCCTTCCGCGGAGGCCTGCACCTCGACCAGGCGTTCGTCGGTGGTCATCACCACGTTCATGTCGACCGCCGCCGCGGAATCCTCGACGTAGTCGAGGTCGAGTACAGGCCGGTCTTCGACGATCCCCACGCTCACCCCGGCGATCCGGCTGCGCATGGGGTTTTCTTCCAGAACCTCCCGCGCCGTCAGGTCGCGCAGCGCGAGATCGAGCGCCACGGAGGCCCCGGTCACGGCGGCCATCCGGGTTCCCCCGTCGGCTTCCAGCACGTCGCAGTCGACCCACAGCGTCCGCGGGCCGAGCTTCTCCAGGTCGACGCATGCCCGCAGGGACCGTCCGATCAGCCGCTGGATCTCGTGCGTGCGTCCCCCGACCCGCCCCCGGCTGGATTCCCGGTCCGTCCGCGGCACCGTGGCATAGGGAAGGATGGAGTACTCCGTCGTGATCCAGCCGCCCGGGACCCCCTGGGCATGCATCCATCGCGGAACCCGGTCCACCACCGAAACGGCGCAGAGGATCCGCGTGCGTCCCATGTGGATCAGAACGTTGCCGGGGACCGTGGAGAGAAACCCCGGCCGGATGTCGTGGGATCGCAGTTCGTCGGGACGGCGGCCGTCGTGTCTCGGGGCGTTGGCATCAGGCATTCCGGCGGACTCCCCCCGGTTGCGGTCGGTGGACGGAAGCGAATCGGGAATGGTGCGCCCGGCGCGAATCGAACGCGCAACCTTTGGCTCCGGAGGCCAACGCTCTGTCCAATTGAGCTACGGGCGCACCTGAATGTGCGGACCCCCGAGCATAGGAGGAACAGGCCCGGTTTTCAACTCCGCGCGGGATCTTCCCCGCCGTGCAGGGAAAGCCGGTCCGTTCAGTCGATGCCGACCAGCCTGCGCACCACCGCGTCGGCCAGGTTCATGCCGCGACGGGTCAGGGCCAGGCGGTCCGGATCCCTCCGGAGATATCCTGCCTCCCGCAACTCCCGGACCCGTTCCCCCCAGAGGGAGTCCCAGTCCGCCCCCGTCTTTTCCCGGAAACCGCGCCGCGTCCAGCCGCGCGCCGTTCTCAGCCCGAATGCGGCGGCCTCCAGGGCAAGCCGCCGCGCGGAAGGCGCCTCGACGACGGCGCGCACGCCGGTTCCGCGGCGCACGCCGGCGACATAGGCGTCGACGTCCGCCACGTTGGTCCAGCGCCGGCCGTCGACGAACGACGAGGCCGACGGCCCCAGCCCGAGGTACGGTTCGAGTCTCCAACAGTCCAGGTTGTGCCGGCAGGCCCGACCGGGCCGCGCGAAATTGGAGATCTCGTATCGCCGGTATCCGGCCCGTTCGAGGCGGCGGCAGGCCGCATCGAAGAGCGCGCGTTCGAGATCCTCCGTCGGCCGTTCGATCCGACCGCGCCGGAGGAGATCCGTCAGCGGCGTCCCCGGTTCCCAGCTCAGGCAGTAGACGGAGAGATGGTCCGGATTTAGATCCAGCGCGCGCTGCAGGGTCCGTTCCCATCCCCGCCGGTTTCCGGCCGGAACCGCGGCGATCAGATCGAGCGAGATCGAGAAATCCCCCTCGGCACGCAGGGTTTCGACGGCCTGCACGATGTCCCGGGCGTCGTGGCGCCGCCCCAGGAAACGCAGCACCGCCGGATCGAAGGATTGCGCACCAATGCTGACCCGGGTCACGCCCGCCCGGGCCAGGATGCGCGCCCTCGCCGGATCGGTCGTCTCCGGATTGGCCTCCACCGTCCATTCCTCCGGAGGTTCCGGGCAGAGCGATCGCATCCACGACAGGAGGCGGTGGAGATCTCCGGGACTCAGGCAGGTCGGCGTTCCCCCTCCGATGTACAGCGTCCGGGGATCCAGGCGATCCTGCAGGAACCGCGCCTCGCCCCGGAGCGCTTCCAGCACCGGGCCGAACGGCGGCGGCCCGGAACCGACGGCCCGGCTGTAGAAGGAACAGTAGGCGCATTTCTCCGTGCAGAAGGGGACGTGCACGTACAGCCCGCGGATCGGGAGACCGCCGCCGATCCTTCCGGCCGGAGGGCCGATCCGGCCGTTTCCGTCCGCAATCCGCGCCATCGCCTTCTCAGGACGTTGTTCCGCCGTAGAACCGGCGGAGGGTTTCCAGGCTTTCCCGGGCGAGGGTTTCCGGGTCGGTCCGCCGGTCGAACGCCTCCACCGAAACCCAGCCGCGGTAGCCCGCGGATCTCAGCGCCTCGCCCAGCGGGGCGTGGTCCAGGCGTCCCATGCCCGGACCCGTTCCGGTCGAATCGTTGGCGTGGAAATGGCGCAGATAATCCGCGTTCGCGCGGATCACCTCCTCCGGCGGGGCCTCCTCGCCCAGGACCATGGCGCGGGCGTCCAGGGCGAGACGGAAGCGCGGGTGCCGGATCGTCTCGATCAGCGCGCGGGCCTCGGCCGCGTTCGTGACGAAGTTGGTGTCCTGCATCGGGAGGGGTTCGAAGGCCAGCGTCACCCGCCGCGAGTCCAGGATCGGGATTACCTGACGGAAAACCTGGACGGCCCTCGCGAAGGCCTCTTCACGGGGCGTGTCCGGAGGAAAGGTCCGTTGCGCCGGCGAGCCGAAGACGAGGATCCGTCCGCCGAGCTGGTCGCAGATCCGCGCCAGCTCCCGGAGGTGTTCCACGGCGTCCCGGCGCGGCCGCGGATCGGGGGAGGTGATATGCATCCCCCCGGGACGGATCAGCAGCCAGTGCAACGCCGCCACCCGGAGCCCGCGCCCCTCGACGGCTTCCCGCAGGCGCCGCCGACCGGCCGTGTCCCGCGTCCGCACGTCGTCGGCCAGCGTCGCGGCGGAGATCTCGATCCCGTCGTACCCGAGATCCGCGACGAGGCCCGCGACATCCTCCAGGGGGCGATCCCCGAAGATCTCGTTGCAGATCGCGAATCGCATCGGTCCGTTTCAATCCCCGGCGGGCGGGGATTCGAACTCCGATTCCGCGTCCCGGCCGAATCGGGTCAGGATCATCTGCAGCCCTCCCGGGGCGTCCATGCGGACCAGACCGGTCAGGGGGACGTCCTCGCTGATCCAGATTTCCGTCGGCCCCGCCGGATCGTCTTCGGACCGGAAATGCCGGCAGTCGAAGACGCCGGCCGGCACGGTCACCGTTTCGCGGCCGAGCGGTTTCCATCGCCGGTCGGGCGTCCCGAAGGGATCCTTGCGCTGCATCGTGAGGCGCACCTCGGGGATCATCGAGCCGAGGTCCACGATCCGGCCCTTCTCGGTCTTCAGACGCAGCCGGACGATCTCGCGCGAATCGGTCTTCTCCACCACCTGGATCACCGATCGCAGTTCCCGTCCCGCCGAGGGCAGGCGGCTGGTGATCTCGAAGGTGAGCCGCTGCGGCGTCCTGGCGACGAGCGCGCGGCGCGTGAGGCTCGATACGTCGTTCGCCCGGACGCGGTGCTCCAGCCAGTCGCCCATCTTCGCCCGGGCGAAGGGACGCGCCGGATCGAACCGCGCGGAGAGATCCTCGCCGCGGACCGCGGCGCAGGCCAGGGCCCACGCGGCGGCGATGCACAGGATTCGTTTCATGTCATTCGCGCTCCCAGGAGGGTTTGTTCGAAAAGGCCCATTCGTAGTATTCGCGCATCTGCAGTTCCGAGGCCGCCGCACGGTCCAGAAGAACCGTCGCCCTCGGGTGAAGCTGCAGCATGCTGGCGGTGACCATGTGCGTCAGCGGCCCCTCGATCGCGCGGGCGACGATTCCGGCCTTCTCCCCGCCGAAGGCCAGCATCAGGCAGCGGCGGGCTTCCATGATCGTGCCGACGCCCATCGTGATCGCATGCCTCGGAACCCGATCTTCCGAACCGAAGAAGCGGGCGTTGTCCCGGATCGTGCCCGGCGTCAGCTCCTTCACCCGGGTCCGGGATCCCAGCGACGAACCCGGTTCGTTGAACCCGATGTGGCCCGTCCGACCGATGCCCAGGATCTGAATGTCGATGCCGCCCGCGGCCCGGATCGCGTCTTCGTACCGCAGGCATTCGGCCTCGATGTCGACGGCCATGCCGTTCGGAACGTGAATCCGGCCCGGCGGGATGTCCAGGTGGTCCAGGAAATCCCTGCATATCACGCGCCGGTACGACTGCGGATGGTCCGGCGGCAGCCCCACGTATTCGTCCAGGTTGAACGTGGTCACCTGCGAGAAGTCGATTCCTTCCTCCCGCCGCATCCGGACGACCTCCCGATACAGCCCCGTCGGGGTCGAACCGGTCGCCAGTCCGAGAACGGTGCGCGGCCTGCGGCGGACCTGGTTGACGACGATACGCGCCCCGTATCGCGCCGCTTCCCCCGGCTCGTCGAAGATGGCGATCTCCATGCGCAATCCTCCGCCCGGCGCCCCCCTTTCCGGTCCCCGCGGCGTCCCGGCGGGTTCGGGGGCGGCCGGGATCAACGCCAGATTCGCGCGACCCGGTCGAAGTACTCGTGGCCCGGGAATTCCAGGGCGGATCCCCCCTGGGAATCCTCGCCCGCGGCCGTCGCCGCCGCGCCCTCTTCCTCGAAACAGGCCCGCACCTCCGGAGAGAAGAACCGCGAGAGCTGCGCATAGCCGTGCCCGTCGTCCTTGCGTTGGCGCCGGAAATGGTATCGCAGCGGAAAGGTGACATAGAGATGGTCCCGGGCGCGGGTCATGGCCACGTAGAGCAGGCGCCGTTCCTCTTCGATCGCCTCGGGCCGGTCCGTGGTCATGTCCGAAGGAATGATCCCGTCGCTCGCATGGATCACGTAGACCACGTCCCATTCGCATCCCTTGGCCGAATGGATCGTGCTGAGCGTCGTGTAGTCCTCGTCGCGTACCGGCGGCCCCGCCAGGTCGCTCGTGGATCGGGGCGGATCGAGCGTCAGTTCCGTCAGGAAACGCCGCCGGCTCCGATACCGCCCGGCGATGTACTGGAGCTGTTCGAGGTCGTTGACGCGGAGATCAGGGTTCTCGTACCGCTCCCGGAAGAAGGGGTCGTAGAAGTGACGGACCCGCTCGATCTGGGCCGCGAGGGGGAGTTTCTCCGGTGTCCCCGCGACCTCGACCAGACAGTCCACCAGCTTTCCGAAGGCCTCCGTCGCGCCCTTCGGCGGGGAGTAGCCCCGGAGCGCTTCGAGACGGAATCCCCCGTCGGCCAGACGGCCGTAGATCTTCTTCGCCGCAACCGGGCCGATTCCCGGCAGCATCTCCAGCACGCGATGCCAGGCGACCCGGTCCCGGGGGTTTTCCACGACCCGGAGAAAGGCGATGAGATCCTTGATGTGCGCCGTTTCCAGGAATCGCAGTCCGCCCCATTTCTCGTAGGGAATCCGCCGCGCCGTCAGTGCCGCCTCCAGATCGTCCGAAAGATAACCGATCCGGAAGAGCACCGCCTGGCGATGCAGCGGGATCCCCTCCTCGTAGTGCCGGAGCATCGTCGTGATCACCCATTCGGTTTGCTCGGATTCGTCCAGACAGTGGACGAGCCGGGGTCTTCGGGACGATTCCCGGACCGACCACAGGTTCTTGGCGTACTGATCCCGGGCCTGCGCGATCAGACGGTTCGTCGCCTCGAGAATCGGCGTCACGCTGCGATAGTTCTGTTCAAGCCGGATGATCCGCGTTCCCGGAAACTGGTCCGGGAAATCCAGCATGTTCCGCACCTCGGCGTTGCGGAAGGAATAGATCGACTGGGCGTCGTCTCCCACCACCATCAGGTTGCGGTTGCGACGTCGCAGTCCCCGGAGAATCCGCGCCTGGATCGCGTTGGTGTCCTGGTATTCGTCCACCAGCACGTGGTCGAAACGATCCTCGATCCGGGGCCCGATCTCGGGATCCTCCATCAGGAAGGCCCAGAAGAGGAGGAGATCGTCGTAGTCGAGCAGGTTGTGCTGTTTCTTGCGCGACACGTATCCGTCGAAGATCCGGCGCATCTCCTCCTCGTATCCGGCGCACCACGGATATTCCCGGTCCAGGATCTCCTTCAGCGGCTTCCCCGAATTCACCACCCGCGAGTAGACCGCCAGGAGCGTCGTCTTCCGCGGGAACCGGCGGTCGCCCGAGGCCACCTGGAGGTCCGCCCGGACCATGTGGAGCAGGTCCTGCGCATCGGGTTGATCCATCACCGTGAAATCGGTCGAGATGCCCACGGCCCTGCCGTGGCGGCGCAACAGACGGCTGGCCACCGAATGAAACGTCCCCCCCCAGATCCGGTTCCCGCCCTGCCATCGCGCCACCGCGCGCGCCCGTTCGATCATCTCCTGCGCCGCGCGCCGCGTGAAGGTCAGCAGCAGGATCCTTTCGGGCGCGATCCCCCGATGCACGAGATAGGCGACCCGGTAGGCCAGCGTACGGGTCTTTCCCGTGCCCGCTCCCGCGACCACCAGGATCGGACCCTCTCCGTGCACGGCCGCCTCGCGCTGTTCGGGATTCAGCCCCTCGAGCCACGAAGGCTCCGCGCAAGAACTCCCTCGCCTCGTCATCACCCGAAGATCTTAGCGCAGAAGCGCCTGCACCGCGACCGCCGCACCCCCTTTCCGCCGCGCCGTTCCGCTTAGAAGTGCGAAAAAGGCCGAAAATCGGCGTTCTAAGGCCCTCCGGCAAGGCGTTCCGGATGCGTAACTGCCGATTTCACAGTGGGTTGTCGAAGCTAACCATCGAGGAATATCGAGAAAAGGGCGGGGCGGGGGGGCGAAGCTCCGCTCGCTTCCCGACCGGAGGATTCCCATACTGTCGCCCATGAAAGCGCCCCCGGCATTGCCGTCCGCCCCGTGCAGGAGCGAGGGCCTCTCCGCCGCGTTCTTCGCCAACCTCGTCCTGCCCGGAATGGGGCAGTGGATGCGGGGACGGCGCGTGCGCGGCACGATCTACGCCGTTCTCTTCTGCTTCTTCGTCTTCGCCCTGCTCGGTTCGTTCGTCTCCTCCTACGCGCACTACCTCCGGACCGTCATGTCCGGAAACCTCTTCCGGGACCAGGTGCTCGAGGACCTGGGACGCTCGTTTTCCTGGAAACGGCTGCTCGGCCTCTTCCTGGCGGCCCTGGCCGTGCTGATCCTCGCGCAGATCGACCTTTTCGTCTCCGCGCGCCGACGTCCGTCCCTGATCGAGGTCGACAAGGACCGCCCGTCATCCCCGCAACCCTGAATCTCCGGAGATCGCCCCCCTTCGATCGCTTCAGGAGGATCCCGCCATGAAATCCCAATCGCTCGCCTTCGACGTCCAGCCGACTTCCCTGGTCGCCGCACGCGGCGATCGCCGCCGGCGGATCGACCTGGTGGTCCGCAACGACGGCCCTGAGGCACGGGGCCGGATCTGGGCGGAATGGCGCGGGGACCGGATCGTCGAAGACGCGGTCTTCCCCTGCGGAACCTCGCGCCGCCCCTTCCGGATCCCCCTCTTCGAGGAACGTCGGCCGATGATGTTCGGCATCGACGCCGGGAAACGAACCTGCCGCCGGCGCCTGCGCATCGAACCGCCCGCGGCATGGTCGATCCGCTTGGTTCAGCACACCCATACCGACATCGGATACACGGACTATCAGGAGGAGGTCCTGCGGGAGCACCTGGACTTTCTCGACGAGGCCGTCGCCCTCTGCGAATCGACCCGCGAGGATCCGGATCCGGCCCGGTTCCGGTGGACCTGCGAGGTCTCCTGGCAGATCGAACACTACCGGCGTCATCGCGACGAGGCCGCCTTCCTCCGGCTGATCGACTGCATCCGCCGGGGTGAGATCGCCGTCTCGGCCCTCTACCTCCAGCTGCCCCGACTCTACGGACGCGAGGAGATCCTCCGGCAGCTCTACCCCGCCCTCCGGCTCCGCCGGGAATTCGGAATCCGCGTCGACACCGCGATGAATTCCGACGTCAACGGTCTTTCCTGGGCCCTCGTCCCGCTCCTTTCCCGGTGCGGCGTCCGGTACGTGAATATGGCGGTCAACTGGACCCGGGGTTTCTGTCCCTTCCGGGAACGTGTGGGACGACCCTTCTGGTGGAAGGGTCCCGACGGCAGCCGCCTCTTCGCCCTGAACAATTTCCACTACCATTTCGGTCACGAAATCGGCGTCGACGGCCACATGTCCCCGGAGGAGGCCGAATCGAGGATCGCCGTCCTGCTTCGGGAGCAGGAGGCCGCGGGCAACCCGTCGGGTCTTCTCTCCATCCAGCTCAGCGGACACCGCGCGGACAACAGCCCGCCCTCGGCGGAGATGTGCCGGTTCGTCCGGGAATGGAACGATCGCTGGACCTGGCCCCGGATCCGGACCTCGACCGTCACGGAGAGCCTCCGCGATTTCGAAGAGAGAATCGGCGACGACGCCCCGGTCGAGAGAGGGGACTGGAGCGATTGGTGGGCCGACGGAAACGCCTCCGCCGCCTACGAGACGGCCTTGAGCCGCCGGACGCAGGCCGATCTCCACGCCGCCGAGTTCTGGGGGGCCTGGCTGCGCGCCGCCGGCAGACCGGATCCCGGATCCGAATGGGCGCAGGCCGCGTGGCGGGCCAACATGTTCTTCGACGAACATACGTGGGGCGCCGCCGACAGCATCGAGGATCCCTGGGGATTCCGGGCGCGGTCCCAGTGGAACTGGAAGGCCGGGTACGCCTACCGCGCCGCGGATCGGGCCGCCCGCGCCCGGACCGTGCGGGCGGCGGCGGCCGTGCCCTGCCGCACGAGCACGAAGACGGAGGAGCGGGGGTTGATGATCTCCAACCCCTGCGACTGGGACCGCCGGGAGATCGTGCGGACGGTCCTGCCGGTCGAACGTTTCCCTCTGGACCGCGTCTTCCGAATCGTCGACCCGCAGACGGATCGTCCGATCCCCCAGCTCTGGGAACGGCGCGAGCATGACTGGAGCGTCACCTTCATGGCGCGCGCGCCCGGCCTCGGCTATCGATGGTATCCCGTGCGGGAAGGCGATCCTCCGGAACCCCCGTCGTTTCCCCCTTCCCGGGAGGGGACCCTCTCGAACGGGCGGATCCATGTCGCCTTCCGCGGGGACGGCGCCCTCGAGCGACTCGCCCTCGAGGGGGACGACGACAACTGGATCGATCCGGACGCCCGTCCCCCGGCCGCGTGTCTCGTGCACGAGGTGCCCGCGGGACGTGCGGGCCGGCACGCGACCGCCGGCCCGGGCGGACGGTACCGGCGCACCGCGCTTCTGCCCCGGCAGGAGCACGACGGCCCCCTCCGGTTCCCGTGCGCCGAGAGGGTCGGGACCGGGAAGGGCGGGATGCTGGAGTCTTTCGAACGGCGGATCCGCATCCCGTGGGGCGCCTCCCATCTGGAAATGGAATGGTCGATCCTGGCGAAGGCGTCGACTTCGCCGTGGGCCCTCTACGCGTCCTTCCCCTTCGGGATTTCCTCCCCGCGCGCTCGCGTCGAGGACGCCGCGGCCTGGTACGAGGCCGGTCGCGAACAGCTTCGCGATTCGGCTCACGACTACTGCGCCGTACAGGACTGGGTGGATCTCTCGGGAGAGGGGCGGGGCGTGGTCGTCGCCTTTCGCGAGGCCTGCCTCGTGCAGTTGGGGGAGATCCGCACCGGACGGTACCAGGGGACGCTGAACCTCGACCGCGCCGCGGTCTTTCCCTGGCTGATGAACAACTACTGGTACACGAACTTCCCGGCCGCCCAACCGGGACGGACCACGTTTTCCTTCGCCGTCCTCCCGTATCGCGGAAGGTTCTCGCCGCTCCGCGCGACCCGGTTCGGATGGGCCTGGCGCCGTCCGCTCGAATGCCGCATCACGGACGGCGTTCCCGATTCCGTGGAAGACCGCCTGCTGGAAATCGAGGGCGGCGGGGCCCTCGTCTCCGCCTGCAAGCCGGCGGACGACGGTCGCGGCTGGATCGTGCGTCTCTACAACCCGATGCTTCGGGAGATCGCGGCGGACGTACGACTGGCCTCGGCCGCCGCGGCATGGTGGCGGTGCTCCCCGGTCGAGGAGGACGGGGAACGTCTCGCCGCAAAGGCCGCGGCCGTTCGCGTGTCGTTGCCGCCCCGCACGATCGAAACCGTGCGCATCGAGCCCGCGTGATTCCCGTGCGCGGCCGGCGATCGCCGTCGCGACCGGCGGCGGGATTCCGGCCCGTCCGGATTCCGTTCCACCGTCCCCGGGCCGGGGACGGTCCGTCCAATCCGGATGGTGCGCAACCTGCTTCCCGTTTGATCATACGCCCGGAGCGTGCAGATTCATCGGGCCCCGTTTTCCACCGTGAAACGGGAAGGAGAAGGACAACATGAGATCGGCATCCACGCGCGGGGGATACCTGGGGGCCTTCGTTCTGGGAATCGCAGCGGCCGTCGCGGCGCAGCCCTGCGACCCGGCGGTCTTCAGCCAGTACGAACAGCAGATGCTCCAGCGGATCAACGAGCTTCGCCAGAGCGTCGGTTCCCCGTCGGTGGTTTTGCACGAGGATCTGACCCGCGCCGCCCGGCGGTACGCCGTCTACCTGAAGAAATTCAACCACTGGGACCACGA
>CAYNBQ010000005.1:8378-67205 GCA_964395275.1 uncultured Verrucomicrobiota bacterium | reverse complement strand
CACGTCCCCCTGAGGGGGCGCGCATGCCGTGCGGCTGAAGACGCGGAGACGGAGGCCCGGAGAAGGAAAGAAGGAGCCGTGAAAACAGGGTTGAAGGGATTCACGCTCATCGAACTGCTCGTCGTGATCGCGATCATCGCGATCCTCGCCGCCATGCTTCTGCCCGCGCTCGGCGCGGCCAAGTCGGCGGCGCGGCGGACCTCGTGCCTCAACAACCAGAAGCAGCTCGCCACCGCGACGCTCATGTACGCGGACGACCACGACGGCTATTTCCCGCACGCCGAGAATCCGACCCAGCAGGACTACTTCCTCTGGCTCAAGGACATGATTCTCGGCGGATACGTCCGGACCCTCAGCGTCTGCGAGGATCCGGCGGACAGCGAAACGGATCCCGCGTTCCGGGAAACGCGGCGCGTCGAACTGGATCTGGCGGACGGCGGCCGCGAGGAACTGGTCGTCGGCTACGGGATCAACGAACAGCTCGCCGGACCGAACGGGATCCTCATGCCCAAGATCACCATGGTGAAACGTCCTTCCACGACGTACCTCTTCGGGTGCGCGAATTTCCTGGTCGTTCCCTACTGGGACCACGCCCGCGTCTTCAACGCCAGCGGCCCCTCCCCCGCCGTCACGCCCAGCCGGGGCCGGCCCATTCGGAAATACGCGCGGCACGGATCCCGGGGCGGGTCGAAACCCGGCAGCGTCGTGACCTTCGTCGACGGCCACACGGATTTCCTCCCCCAGCAGGAGATCTTCGAACATCCGGAATGGTTCCGGGGCGAGATCCGCGCAAGATAACCCCGCGTTCCGCGGAATCCTCCCCCGGTCCGGTCCCCGCGGCGTCGTCTCGGGACTCGACTTCGACCCGTCGGAATCCGCATCCTCCCCACGTTCGGGGATGCAACCCGTCCGGGGAATTCTTTTCCCCGGAACCCGTCCGGAGGAGAAAGGCATGCGCATTTTCAAGAGCATCGTTTTCGGCCTGGCCCTGACCGCTCTCGCCGGTTGCGGAAAGAGTTCGCAACAGGAGACCCCCCTTCCCGATTCCGGGGGGAAACCGGACCGGATCGTCATCGGAATCAGTTTCGACAGTCTGCAGGTCGAACGCTGGCAGAAGGACCGCGACATCTTCATCGACGCCGCCGGGAAACTCGGCGCCGAGTGCATTTTCCAGGACGCCAACGGCGACGCCCGGAAACAGAACGAACAATGCGAGATCCTTCTCTCCCAGGGGATCGACGTGCTGGTCATCGTTCCCAAGTCCGCCACGGCGGCCGCCCGGGCCGTTCAGAGCGCCGAGCGGCAGGGGGTCCCGGTCCTTTCGTACGATCGACTCGTCCTGAACTGCGAACCCGACGTCTACATCAGCTACGACAACGTCCGGGTCGGCCGGCTCCAGGGCGAATACCTGGCGAAACGCAGGAAGGGAAAATACTTCCTTCTCGGCGGGTCGCCCGACGACAACAACGCCCATCTCTTCCGGCAGGGCCAGATGGAGGCGCTCCAGCCCTACATCGATTCGGGCGAGATCACCATCATCGGCGACCAGTGGGCGGACGACTGGTCCCCGAGCAAGGCGCGCGAGATCGTCGAGAACCTTCTCGTGAATCACGGCACCGACATCGACGCCATCGTCGCCTCGAACGACGGCACCGCGGGCGGCGCCATCCAGGCCCTGCGCGCCCAGGGTCTCGCGGGCAAGGTGCTGGTCTCCGGGCAGGACGCCGATCTGCAGGCCTGCAAACGGATTCTCGAGGGGACCCAGACGATGACCGTCTACAAGCCCCTGCGGCCCCTGGCCACGCGAGGGGCGGAGATCGCCGTGAAACTCGCCCGGGGCGAGAAGGTCGAGGCCGATCAGACGGTCCACAACGGCAAGGTCGATGTGCCGTCGATCCTCCTGGACCCGATCGTCGTCGACAAGGACAACCTGATGGAGGTGATCGTGGGCGACGGTCATCACTCGAGAGAGGCGCTCCTGAATTGAACGAATCGCCCGTTGCAGAGGAATCGTCCCCGGATTCGGACCGTTCCCGGGAACGCGTCGTCCGGCTCGAGGAGATCTCGATGGTCTTCCCGGGCGTGCGGGCGCTGGACCGGGTGAGCTTCGAGATCCGGCCGGGAGAGGTCCACGCCCTCTGCGGCGAGAACGGTGCGGGCAAGTCGACCCTCGTGAAGGTTCTCGCCGGCATCTGGCCGCACGGAACCTGGGAGGGCCGGATCCTGGAGGAGGATCCGGACGGAGGGCCGCCGAAGGAACTCCGGTTCCACGACGTGAACGCCGCGGCCGCGGCCGGCATCGCCATCGTGCACCAGGAGCTCGCCCTGATGCAGCAGATGTCCGTTCTGGACAACCTGTTCCTGGGGCGCGAACGGCGGAAACGATTCGGCCGGCTGGACCACGCGGCCCAGCGCGAAATCGCCCGGCGGCATTTCGAGGCTCTGGACCTGGAGATCCCCCTGGATATCGAGGTGCGGGATCTCGGGGTCGGACTTCAGCAACGGCTGGAAATCGCCCGGGCGCTTCTGGCGGAACCGTCCATCCTCGTCCTGGACGAACCGACCAGCGCCCTTCCGGAGGACGACGCCCGGAACCTCCTGCGCTGGATCCGGAAACTCGCCGACGCCGGCACGGCCTGCGTCTACATCAGCCACCGGATGGAGGAGGTCTTCCGGATCGCCGACCGCATCACCGTCCTGCGCGACGGGCGGACCGTCTGGACGCGGCCGGCCGCCGGGACCTCGCCGCTGGCGGTCATCGAGGCGATGGTCGACCGGCCCCCCACCGACATGTACGCCCATACGCCGTTGCCCCCGCGCGGGGTCGCCTGCGAAATCCGCGACGTCCGCGTGCGCCGCGGTCGGCGTGTGATTCTCGACGTGGAACGACTGGAGATCCGCCGGGGTGAGATCGTCGGCCTGGCCGGAATGATGGGCTCGGGTCGGACCTGCCTCCTGAGAACCCTCATGGGCGCCCTCGACGACGTGCGGGTCGACGGGCTCTGGCGGGGGCCGCTCGACGCGCCGGGAGACCTTCGTCCCCTGCCCCGGTCGCCGGCCGAGGCGAGGCGCAATGCGACCTTCCTCATCCCGGAAGACCGGAAGCGACAGGCTCTTTTCCTCGAGGAGGATCTCGTGGTCAATATCACCGCCGCAACCGCGGAACGGTATCGCCGGGGGTTCTCGTTCGACCACGTGCGCATGATGGAATCCTGCCTGGAGAAGATGAACAGGTTCGGCGTCAAGGCCCCGGGTCCGCGCGCGATCGTGCGGACCCTCTCGGGAGGCAATCAGCAGAAGGTCCTGCTCTGCCGGGCCGCCGATGTCGCGCCGAAACTGCTGCTGCTGGACGAGCCGACCCGGGGGATCGACGTCGGCGCCAAGGAGGACGTCTACCGCCAGATGGAAGCATGGACCCGACAAGGATGGAGCATCCTCTGGAGCAGTTCGGAACTGCAGGAGCTCCTCGGAATCTCCGACCGGATCTACGTCCTCGCCGGCGGCCGCGTCACCGGGGAGTTCGACCGGCGTCCCTTCGTCGAAAAGGAGATCATGGAACGCGCCGCCGTGGCCTGAACCGCCGCGCGGCCGCCGGATGCCCGTTGTGAGGACCGATAACGTCAGGACGCCATGCCGCCCGAACGGGGCGCTCGCGCGCCGCCCGCGGCCGGTCGGCCGGGGGGACCCGGGATGAACCGCGAGCAGGAACGCTTCCCGGAACTCCTGCGGATTCTCACCGGGCGCAACGCGATGCTGTTGCTCGCGCTGGTGATCATCGGGATGATCTTCCAGTGGTTCACCCGACATTCGGTGAACAGCTTCCTCTCCGCGCGCTCGGTCTCGACGATCTTCACCCAGGCCTCGGTCATCGGCGTGCTCGCCTGCGGAATGACCTTCATCATCATCCTCACCCACATCGATCTGTCGGTCGGTTCCGCCCTGGCGTTTCTGGGCGCCATGGCCGCCTGGATGATGGCCCCGCGGCCCGTCGGACCGGTCGCCTCGGGCGGCGCCCCGACCGGCCTGGGGCTGCCCGCCGGACTGGTTCTGGGAATCATTCTCCTGATGGCCGTCGCGCTGTGGGGATTGATGGGTCTGCTCCAGGTGAAGACCGGAATGCCCGCATTCATCATCACGCTGGGCGGCATGATGGGGTACCGGGGTCTCGCCTACCTCGTGGCCCGGCGGGAAATCCCGATCGATCCCGACAACCTGATCTCGAAGATCGGCACCGGCTACCTTCCCCTGAATCTCGGGTGGATCGTTTTCGGCCTGGTCATCGCCCTCGGCGTCGCCCGCACGCTCCGCGCCCGACGACAACAGTTGCCCGGTTGGTACGTCTCCATCATCCCGCCGGCCCTCGTCGCGGGGGTGATCGTCTTTCTCCAGATGGATCATCCGGGGGTTCTGCCCTCGACCCGCGGGCTCGCGTATCTCACCTGCGTCTGGGCGGCGAGCGCCTTCCTGATGTCGCGATTGGCCCAGGAAACCGTCTACGGACGGCATCTCTACGCCACGGGCGGAAACATGGAAGCCGCCGCCCTGTGCGGGATCCGCGTGCGGCGCGTGACCGTGATCGCCTTCATGCTGATGGGCGCCCTGACCGGACTGGCCGCCGTCATGTATCTCGGCCAGCAGGGCACGGCCGAATCCTCTGCAGGCAATCTTGCGGAACTCGACGCCATCGCCGCCTGCGTACTCGGCGGCGTCTCCCTCATGGGCGGCAAGGGAACCATTCCCGGCGCCGTCCTGGGCGCCCTGATCATGCAGTCGCTCACCGCCGGGCTGTACCAGTGCAACGTCGAGACCGGGTACCAGATGCTGATCAAGGCCGCCGTCCTCGTCACGGTCGTCGCGCTGGATCACGGGCTGCGGCGGAAGTGAAGGCGGGTCCGGCCGACGCGGGTTGATCCCGCCGGCGAAAGGGGACATTCTCTCCCGGCCGGTCCTTCCCCCGGCCGCAGACCCATGGAAAGATCCCAGCCCGCCCCGTCCGAATCCCCTTCCCCGCAGAAAGGGGACCGCGTCCGATTGCGGATCGCCGACGTCGCCTTCGGCGGCGACGGCGTGGGACGGATCGGCGACGGCCGCGTGGTTTTCGTCCCGTTCACCGCGATCGGCGACGAGATCGTTGCGGAACTCACCGAGGTGAAACGCCGGTTCGCCCGGGGTCGGCTGGTCGAACTGGTTGCGCCCTCGCCCCATCGCGTCGATCCACGATGCCCCTGGTTCGGGGAATGCGGCGGATGCCAGTATCAGCACCTCGCCTACGAGCATCAGCTCGAGGTGAAGCGCAAGCAGGTGCGCGACCTGTTCGAACGGCTCGGCGGATTCGTCGATCCCCCGGTCGAACCCGTCGTCCCCTCGCCGAAGCAGTACGGATACCGCAACCGGATCATGATCCGCAGCCAGTGGGACGGATCCGCCCGGCGCTTGCGCATCGGGTACGTGCGCGCAGACAGCCGGCTCGTGGTGGACATCGAGGAATGCGCCATCGCCGAACCGGAACTCAACGCCCGGATCCGGGAGGCCCGGGAACATCCGCCGCCCCGGGGAGGGTTGAAGATGAACCTGCGGATCCCGCCCCCGGATTGGGAGGTTCCGGCGCATTCCTTCTTCCAGACGAACTTCCATCTGCTGCCGCGGCTCGTCGAAACCGTCCGGCATCTCCTCCGCGCGGCCGGAACCCGCCATCTCGTCGACGCCTATTGCGGGGTCGGTTTCTTCGGAATCGAGTGCGCGGATCTCGTCGAATCGTTCGTGGGAATCGAACTCGACCGGCGCGCCGTGGAATCGGCCCGCATCAACGCCGCCCGGCGCGGGATCAGCACCGGGGAGTTTTTCGTCTCCCGCACGGAAGCCGTCCTCCCCCTCTTCCTGGAGAAGTTCCCACCCGCGGAAACGACCCTTCTCTTCGATCCGCCCCGCACCGGCTGTCCGCCCGACATGCTCGATCTGCTGCGCCGGGAACGACCGATGCAGATCCTCTACGTCTCCTGCCACCCCGCCACCCTCGCCCGCGATGCGAAACGTCTCTGCGAAGACGGGATCTACGCCCTGCGCAGGATCATCCCCCTCGACATGTTTCCCCAGACCCAGCACGTCGAGTGCGTGGCCGACCTGCGCAGGCGGGAGGGGGACACGCAGCCGTGATTCGCCGCCGGTTCCTTCGCGCTCTCCGGGGCGTCGGAGCCGCCGCGTGGACGCTCGCTTCCGCGCATCCGGCCGCCGGGGTTTCGAACGTGCGGCCCGAGGCGAAATGGGCGTGGGCGGAAAACGCGGGGTATGTCGACTGGCGCGACGCCGGCGGCTCCGGAGAAGGGGTCGTCGCCGCGGCGACGTATCTCCACGGGTACGCCTGGGGAGAAAACATCGGCTGGATCTGCCTCGGCCGGAACGCGCCCGCCGACGGGGTCCGCTACGGGAATCTCGACGGCGCGGACTTCGGGGTGAACATCGATCCCGCCACCGGGTTTCTCTTCGGCTACGCCTGGGCGGAAAACGCAGGCTGGATCCGGTTCGGCGCCCCCACGCCCCGTGCGGAACGTCCCAGGATCCGTCCCGACGGACCGGGCGGGGAGTGGCGGTTGACCGGCTGCGCGTGGGGGGAGAACGTCGGGTGGATTCGGCTGGACGACCTGAAGGGCTGGCGTCCGACCCTGATCAACATCTTCCGCCGGCGCGACGGGCGGATCACCCTGGAATGGATCGGGAACGGTCCGGGCGGCTACGCCGTGGTCGAATCTTCCCCCGGCGTCGATCCGCCGCTGTGGCGCGAGGTCTCGCCGGTCCTCGCCGGAAGTTCCTGGACCTTCGCCCCGGATCCGGATGCCGCCCTCGGCCTTTTCCGGATCCGCTTGGAATAGGACGGGACGTTCTTCCGGTTCGTCTCCGCCTCGGACGGGTTTGCGGGAAGGTCGTCCCCGTTCCGACCGTCTCCGGAGGGCCGGGAAACGTTCCCGGGCGCCCGTCGCGCAGGGTCCTCAGACTCCGCGGGGAGGCCGGGTTTCGATGATGCGGAAGATCACGTCGAGCCGTGGCAGGTCAACCTTGAGCACCTTGAGCAACACCTCGCTGTCGAGCGGCAGTTCCTCCTCCAGGTGCATGCGGATCTCCAGGCCCAGATCCGGAACGAGAAAGGATCCGCGGGATTCCATGCGGTCCACCAGCACGGCGCGACCCCGCCACTCCGGATTCCGCATCAGGTAGACCAGCGTCCAGTGCCGCTTGGAAAGGCGTTCGGCCTGCCGCACGAGGGCGGCGGCCGCTTCCGCCGCGCCGACCCGCTCGATGAGCTTCTCTTCCGGGAGAATGCTCTCCCCGCCGAGAAACGCCCGGATCTGTTGATGCGCAACCAGGTCCGGATACCTGCGCAGCGGACTCGTCGCCTGCGCATAGAGGGCCAACCCGAGACCGCCGTGTTCCTCCGGGGAAACCTGGCGGCGCGATCGCGGCAGGCTGCGCCGCAACGCGTACATCTGCGCCATCGTCCGCGCCGGTTCGCCGGTACCGGACGGCGCGGGCTGCGTCGTGAACGGAAAGGGGATCTCATGTTCGACGGCGAATCGGGCCACGGCTTCCCCCGCCATCAGCATCGCCTCCCGGACCAGGCGCCGGCTGCGCAGCGGTGGGTACGGCGTAACGGTGACGTCCCCGTTGCGGACGCGGACCCGCACCTCCGGCATCTCGATCCGTGCGGCGCCCCGCTCGGCCCGGCGCTGGGCGAACCTGCGCGTGATCCGGTCGACGGACGCCAGCGGTTCCTCGGAGAGTCGTTCTTCCGCCTCTTCATAGGTCATGCGGACGGCCCGCACCCGGCTGGGGGCGATCACCAGGTCCCGTATCTCTCCGGCGGCGTCGAGGTCGATTCCGATCGACAACGCCTCCGTCACCTCGCGCAATCCCAGCCCGAGACGGGCCGCGAATGCCGGGGGGAGCATCGGGACGGTCTTCTCCGGGAGGTAGAGCGTGGCGCCGCGGGCGCGCGCGTCCGCATCGACCGGGTCGTCGGGCGGGACGAGCGCCGCAACGTCGGCGACATGAACCCAGAGCCGGTCTCCTTCCGCCCCGATCGCGTCGTCGGGGTCGAGATTCCCTTCGTCGTCAATCGCCAGGGCCGGCAGATGGGTCAGGTCGAGTCGGTGTTCGTCCGGAAAAGGGCGGATCTCGAAATCCGGGGGTTCGAGATCGACTCCCGCTCGTACGGGATGCGGATTCTTCGTCTCGTCCCACCAGCCGAGCCGCAACAGGAGATCGTGCGCCTCTTCGCGGGACTGGCTCCGTCCCAGTTCGCGGAGCAATCGGCTCTCGGTCCCCCGGCCCAGCGCCAGGGCTTCCACATCCTCCAGGTATCCCGCGTCCTCCGGCGTGATTCGACCGCTCTCCACCCTCTCCAGGAACGCCCCCCAGGCCGCTCGTTCCGCGGCCCGCGCGGCGCGGATCTCCAGAACCCGTTTCACCTCCTCGGCACTGCGCGCGGTCAGCGAGCCGGGCGTTCCCACGAAATGGATTCCCTCCGTGATCCGCTGCCAGGCCGCCCAGGCCGTCGCGGGCGTCCAGGATCCGAACGCCAGCTCCGCCAGTTCCGCCAGGGTGAATCTCGTCCCGACGAGCATCTCGCGGGCGGTCTCGATCTCCCCGTGCGGCGGCGGCTCCAGCTCGTCGAAGGATCGAAAGGGACCCGGGTGCAGAACGACGACATCCTTCGGCCGGACCCGAACCGGGGTTCCGTCCGGCCCCTCGATCTCCACCTTGTCGGCGATCCTGCACACCCGGGCCGGATGTCCCTTGTAGACCACCAGCGCATCGGGTTTCAGGGGAGGGGTCGTCGTCGGTTTCACGGGGAATGCTCTCCGGGAGGATTCGGAACGGACCCTCCCGCAGGGCAATATGCCTCCCGGGCGCCATGCTGGCCAGAGGTCTTCCGGTGCTCGACGTCGCCCGGCCGGAGGTCGTAGCATTTCCGCCGGACCCGCCGGCCGACGGCCACGGTCCGGAATCCCGAGGAGGTGCGCCGTGGAAGGTCAGCAGGAAGCCCGAATCATGATCAATGTCATCGCCCTGGTGGCGGTCTTCGCGCGGGGAATCGGGGCCGGCGCCGCCTCCCTGCTCATCCTCCGTTCCTTTTTCTCCGGTTTCTCCAGGACCGGCATCGTTCTCGCCCTGGTCCTGAGCCTCGTCCTGGTCCTGCTCATGGATCTGGTCTCCATCACCTTCGCATTCCTGGGGGAGGCCTGGCTGGATTGGCGTTTCTGGGTGCGGAACGGGGAAATCTGGCTCTTCGAAATCGTCGTCGGAACCCTGATCGCCTGGATCCTCTTCCGAAGGCTGGACGCGGTCCGTGTCGGGAACGCGGCGGCTCCCGGGAAGGAACTCGAGAAGCACTGACCGGGTTCTCCGCGAAGAACGGGCTTCGAAAGTGCGGAAGATCACGGGGACCGAAGCCCTGTTCAGGGTTTCGCAATCGGCGCCGAACCCGTGATTCTTCGAGCGGACAATACGACTTGACGCACTGGAAAGGAAAGACGGGTCCCGGTTGCTGCAGGAATGCCGGTTGCGCCGCATCCGGCCGTCGTTCCTGATCAGGTCTATTTGTCCCGTCTGCGCCGGAAATGTCGCAGCCGGTTCGACGAATCGGTCCCGGGGAGAGAGCCCGGCGCGACGACTTGACCCGGCCGATCTCACGCGCCGGCCGGACGCCGCATCACGGCAGGTCGCCGTTCACCCCTACGACGACCTCGGTCGACATCGATTCCGGACGGCCGCAGGCGTTCAGGGCCCGGAGTACGAAACGGTTCAGACCGCCGCAACAGGGGACCTCCATGCGGACGACGATCACCCGTTCGATCGTCGGTTCGGTCAGAATGGCGCTCAACTTTTCGACGTATCCCTCGGTGCGATCCAGCTTGGGACAGGCGATCACCACCGCGCGACCCCGCAGAAACCGCCAGTGGATGTCGGCCGAAGCGACCGGGGCGCACGTGCTCAGGACGACGAGTTCCCTGCGGCGGAAGAAGGGCGTCCCCGGTTGTACGAGATGAAGTTGCACGGGCCACTGGCGCAGTTCGGAGGGGATCGCCTGCGCCGGAAGAGCGTCGCCCGAAACGCCGGTTGCGTTCCGAAGCGCCGTCCCCCGGCCGGGGAGGCCCGCCGGAGATTCCGAACGACTCCCCCCTGCAGGTGCGTTCAGGCCCACCAGGCCGGACGACGGCGGGGCCGGCTTCGCCCGCGATCGATGCTCCCGCTCCGCCTTTTCGAAGTTCCGAAGGCCTTCTTCGCCCCGGGTCTCCGCGACGTGCAGGCGAACCGCTTCGGGATCATAGGCATCGGCCGGGCGTTCCTCGATCGTCAGGGCGCCCGTCGGACAGCGTCCAACGCAGTCTCCGAACCCGTCGCAGAAGATCTCCCGGACGAGGCGGGCCTTGCCGTCGACGATCGCCAACGCCCCCTCCGCGCAGGACACGATGCATTCGCCGCATCCATCGCATTTCTCTTCGTCGATCCGGATGATCGGTCGCGCACCCATCGTCGTCCTCCGTCCCGAACCGGGCCCTCCCGCGCGCGGCGTGCGACGGGCGGCCGGTTCGCCTCACAAGGTGCACCGTGTCCCGGAGGATGCAAACAGACGGCGCCTTTTCGGCGAATCCAGGCGGGTCGGCGGCCGGGAGGACGGCTCCTACCGCAGAGGGACGGCCTCGTCGCCGGGTTCGGGAACGCGCACCTTCAACTCTCCGTCGAGATCCACGATCCGCGCCGCCAGGGCCCAGTCGCCCTTGCCCTGTTCGACCTTCACCAGGAGGGTGTTTGCGCCCTCGCGGAGTTTCAGCGGAACGACCTCCTGATCCGGCCCGATTCCGCGCAGAACGTGGCGCCGGAGAATCTCTTCACCGTTGACCCACACTTTCAGTCCGTCGTCGCTCGAAACCGACAGCCACGTGGTCATCGGCCGCGGGGCCTCCAGCGTCGTCCAGGCGTAGGCGATTGCGTTCTCGGTTTCCGGCCAGAGCGAGAGAAAGGAAATCGCGGCGCCTTCCGATCCCCGATACCCGACGGCGCGGTCGATCGCCGGCTTGCGCACATCCGGCACCCGGATGCGGCGCCATCGGACGGGACCCGCCTTCCCCGGATATTCCCGGGCGAGATCGACAGCCTGTTCGGGACCGAATTCCCGGTCGAATCCCGGAGGCGGCGTCTGCTTGTCGACGTGTTTCGTTCCCAGCGGGAAGGGACCCGCAACCCACCAGTCCCGAACCCACCAGTCGTCGCAACCCGCGTCGAGTTTCCAGGTGATCTGGCGGATCATCGTGTCTCCCAACCACAGCTTCACGGAGTACCCGGGAGGAGGAAAGAATCGCTCCCGGCTCGGAGTGACCCGGAAGCTCAACTCGACCGGTTTGCCGGGGGGAAGTTCCCGGGAAAGGTGCGCCGGTTCGATCGTCCATCCGGAACCGGCTTCCCAGTCGATGTCGCAGCGCAAAGGTTCGTCGAGCGGGTTCTCGATCGTCACGCTCGCGGGTCCGGGCTTGCCCGGCGGCTCGTAGACGTAGGCGAACGACTGCAATCCGCCCACCAGGTCGACGAGGAATCGCCGGCGCATCTCGCGCGTGACGATCCCGTCGGGGAAAATCCCTTCGCCGGGGCGGATCACCGCGATCTCCACGCGCTCCGGCCGGACACTCACGTGAAGATGGTGGTAGAACTCGCCGAGATAGGTCCAGCCGCCGAGTTCCGATCCGCCTCCGCCCGTGACGTAGTATCGGACGCCGTCCAGAGTCGGGTTCTTCTCGTAAATGTGCTCATGTCCCGCGAAGACCGCATCGACGCCGGCCGATGCGAGAAGAGGATGAACGTCCTTCATCCAGTTGCTCTGTTCATACCGCCACAGCGGCTTGTGAAGAAAAACGAAGATGTGGGCTGCGTTCTTCGCCGAGTTCAGATCGTCCGCCAACCAGCGAAGCTGATCCCCCTCGATCCGGTCGGTCGCCCCCGGGATCTCGGAGCTCAACACGACGAAATGGGATCCCTTGTGGTCGAAAGAGTAGTAGAAGGCTCCGTAGCGTTCTTGCCAGATCGAGGCGCTTGTTTCGTTCCAGATGTCGTGATTGCCGGGGACGAGCCGCACGGGCATCTGAAAGCGCTCGACCGCCCTGTCGAAGCCGTCCCACATGCGCCTGATCAGATCGGGGTCATCGACATATCCGCGGATCAGGTCGCCCACGTCGATCACCAGGTCGTAGTCGAGAAGATTGATCTCCCGGATGTTCTCGAAGAACGCCTCGGGCTGCTTCGTGAGGTCTTCCGACGACACCGGGGTTCGCGAATCGCCCAGAACGGCGAATGTGAATTCCCCCGGCGGGACGGATCGTTCCGGACGGATTTCACCTGCGTGTGTCCCCGGCAGGGCGACCGGCATCATCACTGCGAAAAGCGCCGGCAGGAAACCCATCCATCCGGCACGACGGGAACCATGGGATTTCATCGATTCGAATCTCCTTCTGGAATCGCGACAGCGTACCAGAACATGGTCGTCGGGACAGCCCCGTCGTGCGGAGTGGTTGACGCGATCCACGGGCCGGTGGGATCCTTCCCGGGCCGGCGTGTTCCGACGCGCGGTCTCCGGAAAGATGAAAATCCCCGCACAGATCCCCGCGACGTCCCTCATGCTTCTGGCGGGAACCGTCGGCGGTGCGGAGATTCGTCTTCCGCCCCGCCCCTCCGATGCGAAGACCGGTGCCGAACTGGTCGAGTTTCTCGAGCCGATGGACCGGGAAGAGCGGGAGTCGGCGATTCTCCACGAGTTCATTTCGGGGAACGTGCCGACGTTCCTGCGGACCCTGGTCCCGGTATCGGCGGAGGACGGATCGCACCGGATCGTCTACTGCGTGACCCCCGAGTACGTCGCGCTCGGATCCGACGACGACTTTTTCCGCATGCCGATGAGCCCGACGCTTGCGCAGCGCATTGCGGATTCGGTCGGATGCACCCTGCCCACCCGGAAAATGGTCGACGACATCTGGCGCGCGGCGGAGGTGAAGCTGGAGCCGCGACCGATTCCGCCCAGCCCGGCGATGACGACGATCCCGGTCTTCTGGGACCATAACGTGATGATTCGCGAACAACGCCGTCCCACCCTTCCCGAACATCCGTTGGGCCGTCTCGTGGGCGGGCACAAGAAGGACGTCGTGCTCACGCCTCAACTCGCCTCTCATCCGGGCAAGGTGGCGATCTACGGATGGCACCATCTCGACGGCACCCCGATCCAGAACCTCTATCTGGGGCACGCGGACTTCTACGCGGACTACAGCCACGGGATCCGACTCGTGGCTCACGAGGCGCTGGTCGACGGTCGTCCCGACACGATCGGCAGGGTTCTCGTGGATCCGGTCCTCGCGCCCCTGATCAGCGACGAAGGGACCTACGAGAATGCGCGCTATCCCCTGCCGCCGGAGCCGGCGGACGGCAACCCGGTCGTCTCGGGCGGGTTTGAGGAGGAGTTCGCCGGGGGAACCGCCCCGGGCTGGACCGCCTGGATTCGCGCCGGCAACCCCTACTTCGGTCGGGCATCGATCAATCGTCACGCCGGCGACCATTCCCAGTACTGGGGGCGGACCGGCTCGGCTGGGTTCGACGGCGGGGTGCTGCAACAGGTTTCGGTGGAGGAAGGCCGACGATACGTGGTGACCGCCTGGCTGAAGCGGCAATGTTCGATCGACGGGGTCTTTCTCCGTTTCGGCTGGGATCCCGACGGGGGAACCGATCCGGAGAACGGCGGCGTCACGTGGCTTGATCTCACCGCGCGGGGGGACGAGACCTGGATTCAGGTGCGCACCGCAGTCACGGCCGCGTCGCCCGCGCTCACCCTCTTCGCGCGGGGCGGCCACCCCGGATCTCCCGAATCCGTGAGTGCCTTTTTCTATCTCGACACCGTCCGTCTGACCCCCGCCGACCCTTCCTCCGTCAGCCTCTACTGACCCTTCACGACCCCGATCGACCAGCCTCTCAAAGATGATAAAACGGTGCCTGGCACCATTTCAGGCTGCAAAGATGATAAAACGGTGCCTGGCACCATTTCAGGCTGTTCATGACAAATTGTCATTTTCGGTGAAAATCATCGTTTTTGGCGCGGTAGCGCATGATCATCTGTCAAGGAGAGCGTCAAAATGTCGCGGTTTTGTGCGAGCGCACCGGTTCGTTCCATGCCGTTGCTGCGTCAGTTTGGCGCGGAGCGGCAGGATGACGCACCCGGATCGTCGGGGTTCGTGGAGGCGGGGCGGGATCGCGTCGGGAGACGAGCTTCCTTGCAAGAAAGGGGCGGTTGGGGAATACGTTCTCCGGACGAGGACGCGCCTTGTCCGGACTGTCCGTAACGAACGGCCCGTTGTTCCGGGCCGGGAGGGATCTCGGATCCTGGCAACTTCATCGAATCTCGGTTTCCCCAGGATCGGCGTGCGTCGCGAATTGAAACGCGCGTTGGAATCGTATTGGGCGGGTCGCGCGGACGGGGACGCATTGTTGGAAACGGCTCGGGGCCTGCGGCGCCGCCACTGGCTGCTGCAGAAGGAAGCGGGGATCGACGTCCTCCCCTCGAACGACTTCTCGCTCTACGACCACATCCTGGACATGGCGCTGGCCGTCGGGGCGATCCCCGATTGCCACGGATGGGACGGCGTCGGAGAACCGGGTCTCGACATCCTCTTCGCCATGGCCCGCGGCACGCCGGGCGCCGGCGGCGCAACGGCCCTGGAAATGACGAAATGGTTCGACACGAACTACCATTACCTGGTGCCGGAGTTTCACCGGTCCCAATCCTTCCGCCTGGCCTCGCGAAAGGCGGTTCGCGAATTCGCGGAGGCAAGGGATCTCGGCCTGGTCACCCGCCCGGTCCTGCCGGGGCCGGTGACGTTCCTGATGTGCGGCAAGACCGAGCAGACCGACTTCGACCGGTTCGAGCTTCTCGAATCCCTGGTGGAGGTCTACGCGGAGCTGTTGTCGCTTCTCGCGGACGAGGGGGCCGCATGGGTTCAGCTCGACGAACCCTGTCTGGTGACCGACGTGCCGGAGCGGGAATGCCGGGCGTTTCGGTACGCCTACGACGCATTGCGCGGCCGGGTTCCGGAGCTTCGTTTCCTCGTGGCGACGTATTTCGGCGGGGTGGGGGACAACGCGGATCTTCTCCTGTCGTTGCCGGTCGACGCCGTGCACCTGGACGCGGTCCGGGGCGGGGGGGAAATCGAAGATCTCCTGCCGCGGATTCCCGCCCCGATGATGTTGTCGCTCGGGCTGGTGGACGGGCGCAACGTCTGGCGAACGGACCTGGAAGAGGCCCTGGGGCTGGCGGAAAGGGCGGCGGAACGGCTGGGCCTCGATCGGCTCATGCTGGCGCCGTCCTGTTCCCTGTTGCACACCCCGGTGGATCTCGATCTCGAGACGGATCTCGACGGCGAACTCCGTTCCTGGATGGCGTTCGCGAAGCAGAAACTCCTGGAGATCCGCGTTCTGACGCGTGCGCTCGAGGGGGGACGGCATGCGGCGGCGGAAGATCTCGAGGCGAACCGTGCGGCGTGGGACGCGCGGTGGCGCTCGCCACGGATCCACAGGGAATCCGTCCGCGCCAGGACGAGGACGGTCACCCCTTCGATGGCCGTACGGGACGTTCCGTTCGTCGAGCGGAAGAAACGCCAACAGGCCGAGTTGCGTCTGCCGGAACTGCCGACCACGACGATCGGATCCTTTCCCCAGACCCGCGAGGTCCGCAAGGCCCGCGCCGATCACCGGGCCGGAAGGATCTCCGCCGAAGAATACGAGGCCTTCCTGCGGTCGGAGACGGAACGCGCGGTGCGAATCCAGGAAGAGACCGGACTGGACGTGCTCGTGCACGGCGAGTTCGAGCGGAACGACATGGTCGAATACTTCGGCGAACGTCTCGAAGGATTCGCCAGGACCCGCAACGGATGGGTGCAGAGCTACGGATCCCGTTGCGTGAAACCGCCGATCATCTTCGGCGACGTCGAACGAACGAGTCCGATGACGGTGCAATGGTGGACCTACGCGCAATCGCTCACCGAACGGCCGATGAAGGGAATGCTGACGGGTCCGGTGACGATTCTGCAATGGTCGTTCGTTCGGGACGACCAGCCCCGCGCGGAAACGGCCCGGCAGATCGCCCTGGCCCTGCGGGACGAGACGACCGATCTCGAGGCGGCGGGATGCCGGATCATTCAGATCGACGAACCGGCGCTGCGGGAGGGCCTGCCGCTGCGCCGGGGCGAGTGGGACGAATATCTCGACTGGGCGGTGGAATCCTTCCGCCTGGCGTCGAGCGGCGTCGCTCCCGAAACGCAGATCCATACGCACATGTGCTACTGTGAATTCAACGACATCCTCCCGGCGATCGCGGCCCTGGACGCCGACGTGATTTCGATCGAAGCGGCCCGCTCGCGGATGGAACTCCTGGAGGCCTTCCGGCGCTTCGAATATCCGAACGACATCGGGCCCGGGGTATACGACATCCACACGCCGCGGATTCCCACGGTGGAGGAAATCCGGGATCTGATCCGAAGGGCCATGCGGGTGATCCCGAGAAACAGGCTCTGGGTCAACCCGGATTGCGGATTGAAGACCCGCTCCTGGAACGAGGTGGTTCCGGCCCTGCGGGCGATGACGGAAGCGGCGCGTTCGGAACGGGCGTGATCCGTCCGGAGGGTGCCGGATATCGCGACGGCGCAACCCGGGGGAGTGATTCGATGGAGGGAATTCTCGAACGGATCCGGCGGGCCCCGCTGGTTTTCGACGGGGCGATGGGCACCCTTCTCTACAGCCGGGGTGTTTTCGTCAACGCCTGCTACGACGAACAGAACCTGAGAAATCCGGAACTGGTGCTCGGGGTGCATCGCGAGTACGTCGAGGCGGGCGCGGACGTAATCGAGACCAACACCTTCGGGGCCAACCGGATCAAGCTCGGCGGCTACGGTCTTGCCGAGGAGACGGAGAGGATCAACCGTCGCGGAGCGGCGTTGGCCCGGGAGGCGGCGGGCGGCGGCGGGGTCTGGGTCGCGGGTTCCGTGGGGCCGTGCACGCATTCCGGACAACTCCTGACGCCGGAACGGGAAGCGGAGGTTGCGGAAGCGTTCCGCGAGCAGATCGGGGTGCTCGCGGAAGCCGGCGTCGATCTGCTGGTTCTCGAGACCTTTTCCGATCTCCGCGAGGCGGAGCTGGCGGCGGCGGAGGCGCGACGGACGGGCGTGTCCGTGCTGGCGTCGTTCGCGGTGAACGAAGAAGGGGTGACGGCATTCGGCACGTCGGCCGGGGCGATCGTCGACGCCCTCGAGCGGAACGGGGACGTCGACTGGATCGGGTTCAACTGCGGGCAGGGGCCTGCGGGGCTTTTCGCCGTGGTGGAGAGGGTGATTCGCCGGGCGACGAAACCGATGGTGGCCATGCCGAACGCGGGGTTCCCGAGGGAGGTGGAAGGGCGGCTCCTCTATCTCACGAGCCCCGAGTATTTCACGAAATACGCCAAACGCGGCGTCGAGATCGGGTTGCGGGGTGTGGGCGGCTGTTGCGGAACGACGCCGGAACACATCCGGGTGATGGCCCGGGCCGTGAAAAGCCTCAGCGGCGTCAAGGAACAGATCGAGATCCGGATCCGCGAGGTCTCCGGGGAGGAGGAGGGCGGCTTCGAGCCGATCCCGGCGGAGGAGAAGTCGCGTCTGGGCCGGAAGCTGGCGCGGGGGGAGATCGCCACGAGCGTGGAACTGTTGCCGCCCAGGACGGCGGATCTCGGACCGATGATCGCCAGGGTCCGCCGGGCGGCGGAGGCGGGCGTGGATTGCATCAACATTCCGGACGGACCGCGGGCCAGCGCCCGGGTGTCGTGTCTGATCGCCGCGCTGGAGATCGTCCGATCGGTTCCGCGGATCGAACCGATCCTGCATTACTGTTGCCGGGACCGGAACCTGATCGGGATGCAGGCGGACCTTCTGGGCGGATACGCGGCGGGATTGCGCAACTACCTGATCATCACGGGGGACCCGCCGAAGCTGGGGGATTACCCGGACGTCACGGGCGTGTTCGACGTCGACTCGATCGGCCTGGTGCGGGTGGCGGCGAACCTGAACCGGGGGTTCGATCTCGGAGGCAACCCGATGAAGACGCCGACGGGAATCCTGATCGGCGTCGGCGCGAACCCCTGTGCGGTGGATCTCGACCGCGAAATGGACCGCTACTTCCGCAAGATCGACTCCGGGGCGGAATTCTGCATCACGCAGCCGGTCTTCGATCTCGAGGCGCTGAACGTCTTCCTGGACCGGGCGGCGCGCCATTCGCGGACGATCCCCGTGATCGCGGGCATCTGGCCGCTGGCGAGCTACCGCAACGCGGAGTTCATGAACAACGAGGTTCCGGGGGTGGTGGTCCGTCCCGAGATCCTCGAGCGGATGTCCCGTTGCACCACGAAGGAGGAGGCCCGCGAGACCGGGATCGAAATCGCGAGGGAGACGGTGGCCCGCATCCGGGACCGGGTCCAGGGGTTCCAGGTCAGTGCGCCGTTCGGCCGTCTCGAGACGGCGTTGGCCGTGCTCGAAGACGTGCTGGAGGGATGATCGCAGCACGGCCGCTCCGGGGGGAAGGGGGCGGCGGTTCCGGGGCAAGAACGGCCTGGAACCCGATATTCGTCGGGACAGTCCGCGGTTTTGCGCCTAACCTCTGCGCCGATTTCGAAAAGGAGGGAAATCATCCATGGCGACGAAGAAGCGTTACGCGGTTGTGGGGACCGGGGGGCGCGGTATCGGGATGTTCGCCGTGCCGGCGGCCCGGGACTATCCGGACGCGGCCGAACTGGTGGGGCTGTGCGACATCAACGCCAAGCGGGCGGCCTACGCCCGCGAACAGGTCGGGATCGACGTGCCGGTCTACACGGATTTCGACCGCATGCTGGTGGAGACCCGTCCCGACGTCGTTTGCGTGGCGACGAAGGATTCCACCCATCACATCTACATCATCAAGGCGCTCGAGGCCGGGTGCGCGGCCGTGTCCGAGAAGCCGATGACGATCGACGACGAGAAATGCCGGGCGATCCTCGCCGCCGAGGATCGCGCCGAGCAGAACCTCCGGGTGACCTTCAATTACCGTTATTCGCCGCACCGGGCGAAGGTGCGCGAACTCCTGCAGTCGGGTGCGATCGGGCGGATCGTTTCGGTGGATTTCCACTGGTACCTGGACACCTATCACGGCGCGGACTATTTCCGCCGGTGGCACCGGAGGATGGAGAATTCGGGCGGATTGCTCGTGCACAAGGCCACGCATCATTTCGACTTGGTGAACTGGTGGATCCAGCAGGAACCGGTCGAGGTCTATGCAAAGGGCGAACTGAATTTCTACGGGCCGACCCGCGAAGAGCGCGGCGAGCGTTGCCTGACCTGTCCGCACAAGAGGACGTGCGAGTTTTTCTACGATCTGACGGCGAGCGAGGGGTTGCGCAAGCTCTACCTCGAGTGCGAAAGCGAGGACGGATATTTCCGCGACCGCTGCGTCTTCGACCCGGAGATCGACATCTACGACACGATGGCCGTCCAGGTGAAATACACCGGCGGCGTGCAGATGTCGTATTCGCTGCACGCCTTCGTTCCGTTCGAAGGCTACCGGATCGCCTTCAACGGGCTGAAGGGGCGGCTCGAGGTCGAGGTGATCGAGTCCGGACCGTGGGACCGGCCTTCGTACCAGGAGCTGGTGCTGATTCCGATCCGCGAGGGGCGGCATCTCATCCAGGTTCCTCCCGCGCGGGGAGGGCACGGCGGGGGCGATCGCCCGCTGCGCGACGAGATCTTCCTGGGCCCGGCGGGTCCGGATCCCCTCGGTCGGGCGGCCGACAGCTGGGACGGTGCAATGTCGATCCTGACCGGCGTGGCCGCGAACCGGTCCATCGCCACCGGGGAACCGGTGCTCGTCGACGATCTTCTCGGAGAATTCGCTTCCCGGCGCAGGAAGAAGTAGCCCTCCGGCGGGGTCGGTGCGAACCTCGATCCCAGCCCGTGCGCCGGACGGAGACGGGGGCCCGGGGGAGGTGTGGAGACGATGAAGACGACGAAAGCGATCGTGCGCACGGGGGAGTCGCTGCGTTGCGTCGGCTTTCCCCTCGGCGGAATCGGCACGGGGAACATCGCACTGGCGGGAGACGGCGGGCTGCGCCAGTGGCAGATCTGGAACACGTCGAACCATGACGCGCATCTGCCGGACAGTTTCTTTGCGCTGCATTTCCGGCGCCACTGGGCGCCTCCCGAGGCGCTCTGGCTGCAATCCCCGGCCCGGTACGACGAGTCCTACGAACCGGTCCCCTCGGTGACGGATCACGTGATTCCGGAGAACGCGCGGCGGTTGGCGGAGATCCTCCCGGGGATCGACTCGATCGAATTTCTCGGCGAATACCCGATCGCCCGCGTCCGTTATCGGGACGATCGCCTGCCGCTGGAGGTCGAACTCGAGGCGTTCACGCCGATGGCGCCGCTCGACGTGGAGATCTCCCAGATTCCGGCGGCGATCTTCCGTTTCCGGATCTCCAATCCGACCGATGTCCGGTACGACGTTTCCGTGCTGGGGACCCTCCAGAACGGGGTCGGATACGACGGGGCGTCTCCGATCGACGGCGTCCGGTGTCCGCGCTACGGCGGCAACGTGAACGCCGTCCTGCGTCCGAAGAACGCCGTCGTCGTTTTCATGACGAATCCCTCGCTGGCGGAACGGACCCCGGGCCGCGGATCCATGGCGCTGGCGGCGCTGGGCGACCGCGTTTCGGCGCGCGTGGCGTGGGAAGATGTCCGGGAGCTCTGGAACGATTTCCTTCTGGACGGCGGTCTCGAAGAATTCGGCGCCGGGGGCGTTCCGGGCGCAAGCCCCCCGGGGAGGACCTGGAACGGCGCCGTTGCGACCGCCGCCACGGTCCCGCCGGGAGAGGCGCGGGAACTCGTCCTTCTGATGACGTGGCATTTCCCCTACCGCTACGCCAACTGGAACCAGAACGCCTTCGGAATCCCGGACAACCGGACCCATTTTTTCCTGGGCAACGCCTACGTGAAGCCCTTCGGCGACGCCCTGGCGGTCGCGGAAGACGTGCGGGACCGGCTCGAGGAGCTGACCCGGACGACCCGGGAATACCGGGATGCCCTGCATCGCAGCACGCTTCCGGCGCCCGTGCTCGAGGCGGTGTCGTCCCAGAGCTCCCTGATCCGGTCGCCGACCTGTTTCCGCACGGAGGACGAACGCTTCTGGGGGTTCGAGGGATGCTGCGGAGCGAGCACCGGCTGGGCGGGGGCCGTCGGCGGCTGTTGCCCGATGAACTGCACGCACGTGTGGAACTACGAGATGGCGCTTTCCCGGCTCTACCCGGAGCTGGAACGATCCATGCGGGAGACCGAACTGGTCGATCAACTCAACCCGCAAAAGGGATACATCCCGCACCGCGTCGTGCTCCCGCTCTATCTGCCCCGCCCCTGGGAACGGAAGATCGGCGGCCCCGATCATCCGGCGCTGGACGGCATGTGCGGCACGGTCCTGAAGACCTGGCGCGAACATCTTCGGATGACGGACGACGCCTGGCTGCGCGAGATGATGCCCCGCACGAAAAAGCTTCTCGAATTCCTGATGCGGGACTTCGATCCGGACGGCGACGGGGTGATCGACGGCGAACAACCGAACACCTACGACGTCCACGTCTACGGGCCGAACACCTTCATCGGCAGTCTCTGGCTGGCGGCCTTGCGCGCCGGCGAGGAGATGGCGAAACGCGTCGGCGACGACGCCCTGGCCGAAGCGTGCCGCGCGCGGTTCGAGAAGGGATTCGAGAACTACGACCGGATCTGCTGGAACGGCGAGTACTACATCCAGGTCTTCGACAGGGCCGAGGAAACTCCGCACCAGTGGGGCCGCGGTTGTCACTCGGACCAGCTCCTGGGTCAGTGGTGGGCGCACGTGCTGGGGCTCGGCCGCGTCCTGCCGGCGGAGCACGTGCGCGGTGCGCTGGAAGCGATCCGCCGCCACAACTTCCGCCGGGACCTCAGCGATCACGAGCATCGGCAGCGCGTCTTCGCCTGCGGCAACGAGGCGGGCCTGTTGAACTGCACCTGGCCCGAGGGAGGACGGCCGAAGCAGCCGATCCCCTATTGCGACGAGGTCTGGACGGGAATCGAGTACGCCGTCGCGGCGCTGATGATCTACGAGGGGATGCGGGAGGAGGCCCTGGAGATCGTGGAGGCGGTGCGCTCGAGGCACGACGGCCGTCGCCGCAACCCGTGGAACGAGATCGAGTGCGGCGATCACTACGCGCGGGCGATGAGCAGCTGGTCGCTGCTTGACGCGGCGGCGGGATACCATTTCGACGGTCCGGCGGGCGTCCTGGAGGTCGGCCCGCGTTTCGGTTCCGGGGCCTTCCAGGGGTTCCTCGTGCTGGCGGAGGGATGGGGGATCTTCCGCCGGGAAACGGGACGCGACCGGGCGGAAACGACGGTGGAACTGCGTTCGGGACGACTCCGGCTTCGGGAGTTCCGGATCCGGCGCGCTCGGGCGCGGCGCAGGTTCGCGGTCAGCGGCGTGACCGTCGGCGGCAAGGCCGTCCGCCCGCGCATTACGGAGGAGGCGGGCGACGTTCTCGTACTGCGCTGGCCGCGGCCGGTCTCGATCACGCCCGATCGACCGCTGGCGGTCGTCCTCAAGCGTCCGGGCGCCTGAGGCGAGGAAGGGACCGGAAGAGGATATCCGATGAAGTTTGCAACCGTGGTGAACTGCATGGACGGGCGGGTTCAACTCGCCGTGATCCGTTATCTGCAGGAGCGGTTCGGGGTGGACTGCGTCGACAGCATCACCGAACCGGGTCCGAACCGGATCCTGGGCGATCGGACGGATCCGGTCCTGGTCGAGAGCATCCTGAACCGGGTGCGCATCTCGGTGGAGAAACACGGCTCGGTCGGGATCGCGGTGGTCGGGCATCCCGACTGCGCGGGGAACCCGGCGCCGCCCGGGGAACAGGCGGCTCAGACCGCGCGGGCGGTGGCCCTGCTGCGGGAGAGCTTCCCCGGGGTTCCGGTGATCGGCCTCTGGGTCGGCGAAGACTGGACGACGGTCGTTCCGCAGCGGGTTCCTTCGGAGTAGGCTTCCCGGGGCGGATTCAGGGACGGTCGCCCGTCGGGGATCCCAGGACGCGATGGAACCGTTTTTCCTTCTCGAGGGCGGGAAGGATCGGCAGATCCCCGTCGCGGGGATTGTTGTGCCAGGCGTCGTTGGCGAAGCCGCCGGTGGCCTGCCAGATCCAGCACATCTGGGCGAAGAGGGAATCGCCCCAGTATTTCGGATGCTGCGGATTGAACCGGCGGAAGATCTCCAGGAGGAAATCCCGGTGCATCTCCGGGGTGATCTCCGGGTAGTTTTCGTCCGAGTGGTCGCCGGGGAAACAGCCGCCCTCGGTGCTGAGGATGGGGATCTCCTGCCCGAGGTAGGTCCGCATCTGGTGCTGCAACAGTTCCACGGCCAGGTAGCAGCTGTGGTCTTTCCGCAGGGATTCGATCCGTTCCTCCGGCGTGCCGTGCGGCAGGTTCTTCTTCGGGTCGAAGGGGTAGTCGACCGGGTGGTTGAGCGTTCCCAGGTGCGTGCCGAAGGCCGCGCCGTCGAAGGCCTCGCGGAGTTTCCCCCGCTTCTGAAACGTTCGGAAGACGTCCTCCCACCATTCGCCGCACGGACGGCCGTCGTCGCCGCCGACGCTCATCGCGTAGAAGACGGGGATGCCGCCGGCTTCGCGGATGATGGCCGAGGCGCGCAGCCACTGTTCGCAGATCCGTTCGACGCGGTCGGGCTTGTCCCACTCGCCGGGGGCCCATTCGCAGGCGAGGTTCGGTTCGTTGCCGCACTCGATGTAGTGGGCGCCGGCCTCGACGTACTTGCGGACGAGCCGGCCGAATTCCTCGGATTCCCTGCCGGGCCGGGGAAAGAACGGCGCCGGAGCGGGGACGTAGATCCGCACGACGGGTTCCACCCCGGCGGCGGCCGCGGCCCGGACCGTTTCCAGGGCGCCGTCGCCGCAGGCGAGGACCTTGAACCAGGTCAGGCCGTACCGGTTGCGCAGCATGCGGAAGAAAGCCCCGGGGTCCTCCGGCTGGACGGAACAGTTCGGATCGGAATGGACGCCCCAGCCCGAATCCGGCGCGGGCGGACGGGGATAGTCGCTCAGGCGCATGGAGAGTTTCACCGGCTGCGGCGCGGCCGGCCTCTTCTCGGCCCGTTCCGTCGCCGGATCGGCGCGCCCCGCGGCGGCCGTCAGGCACAGGACGACGGGAAACGTCAAGCTGATTCGGAATGATCGCCTCATCTGTCGTCTCCTTCCACGGCGCGAAGAGTGCCCGTTCATCCCCTCTCAGGCAAGTCGGCGCCGACCCCGCGCGGGAAAGGCCCCCCGGGGTTCGCCCTTTGTCGTTGACCATCCGGTTCGCCGATGCAATACTATTCCGTGGTAGCTTGCAGTCATCGGCGGTTTCGGATCTTTCATGGCCCTGCCGGCGCAGGGGGCGTCGGGTGAAAACGAAAGAGGAGGTCTGGGTCGATGCGTAGAAAACCCTGGCATGGAACGGTTGCGGCGTTGTTGCTCTTCTCGGCGGCGGAGGTCTTCGCCGGGGGGGGATTGTGGACGGCGGAAGGCACGCCTCCGTACCTTTGGAACGATCCCCTGAACTGGGAACATGGGCTCCCGACGGCGGAGGACACCTGTTACATCACCTCCAACTGGGCCTATCCGGACAAGGGACCGCTGATCGAGGAGGGAATCGACGCCGTCTGCGGGATCCTGATCCTGGGCTGGGATCCCTTCACGCCGGTGCCGGGGGAGACGGCGACCCTGACGATCACGGGCGGGTCCTTCTATCTTCGGGAGGCGTGGCTCGGCAAGGACGACGGAAACGACGGGAACGAGGGTCCGGGAATCCTGGACATCAGCGGCGGGATCTTCGCCGTGTCGGAGCACCTGATCGTCGGCCAGGGATCCACGGGGTTGATTCACCAGACCGGCGGCGAGGTTTCCGCATGGCGGCTGGTTCTCGACTGGGACAGCAACTCGCCGGGTCTCTACCACCTCTACGGCGGAACGCTCACCGTAACGGACGAACCCGCCCCGCTGCATCTGCGCCCGGGGGCGCACATCGACATCGAGGAAGGCGTGATGATCCTGGCCGGGGATCACGTGGCGATGATCGAAGGGGCGGTGAACGGGGGGGTGATCACCGGGTACGGCGGCACCGAACCGGTCCTGTACGACTACGACGTGACGAACCCGGGACAGACGACGGTCTACGTGGTTCCGCCGGCGGGATCCCCGTTCCTGGTGACATCGATCGACCGGTCGGCGCCCGACGCGGTGCGGATCACCTGGGAGCCGCAAAGTCCGGCCGTCTACCGCGTGGAGGCGGCGGACGGACCCGGCGGGTTGTGGGGCGAAATCGCCGGTCCGCTCGGCGTCGAGGAATACGAGGACGCCGTCGCCGGCCTGGGACGGCGGTTCTACCGGGTTCTCTGGGAGAAGGACGCCACGCTGGTTCTCTTCGAAGACGATTTCGAGAGCGGTCCCGGCGACTGGACGACGAGCGGCCTGGAATCCGACAACTGGGAGCTGGGCGTACCCGTTCCCTACGTGGACGGGGGGGTGACCAACGGTCCGCCCGCCGCCGCCGGGGGGACGAACGTCTGGGCGAGCGGCCTGGGCGAGGCGTACGGTTTCGGGGACGCTGCCGGCAGCGACGTGGCGACGCTGAGTTCGCCCGTGATCGATCTGACCGGCGTGACGGCCGCGACGCTTTCCTTCGACTCCTGGGTCGAAACCGAGCAGAACTTCGACCTCGTCCGTCTGGACGTCTACGACGCGGATTCCTCGACGGTCCTCGGCAGCGTCTACCAGAAGACCGGACGGTTCCCGGAATGGAGCGCGGAAAGCCTCTCGCTGACCGCATACACGGGCAAGAGGATCCAGCTCCGGTTCGTCGTCAACGCCGACGACGTCCTGAGCTACTACGGGTGGGCGATCGACAACGTGACGGTGACATCGCCCTGATCGCTGCGCATCCGGCATGCCGCCGCGGTCCCCCGGAAGGCCTGGTTTATCTCCGGGGGACCGCTCTTTTTCTTCCGCCGTGCGTCGGAGGAATCGCCTCCCGGATCAGCCGGGAGCGCCGGGATCCAGAACGACGTGCCGGATCCGCCGGCGGTTCCACGTGTAGGTGATGTGCACGCGTCCGTCGCGGACGACGATCGCCGCCGGGTAGGAGAACTCGCCCGGACGATCTTCCAGAACGGGACCGGGCGTCCATCGGCTCCCGTCGGAACCGACCGCCGTGTTCAACGGAGTGCGGCCTCGTTCGGCATGGTTGTAGACGAGCAGGAACCGTCCGTCCGGCAGACCGACGGCGTCGATCCCGGAGTTCGGGTTGGGCAGCGTCGTCGCCCGCATCCGGCCCCAGGTCCGGCCGCCGTCATGGGACCGGATCTCGGTGATCCGGCCCCGGCGGGTCCGGCACAGGGCCTGGATTTCCCCGTCGCGATGGAGCAGGAGGGTCGGCTGGATCGCGCCGAACCGTTCCCCGTCGTCGTCAGGAACGATCCGGCTCCACGTGCGGCCGCCGTCCGGTGTCCGTTCGAAATGAATGCGCCAGCCCTCGTGTTCGGTGCTGCTCGGGCAGAGGAGCGTCCCGTCGGGCAGCCGCACCGGTTTGCATCGGATCGGTCCGTAGATCCCCTCGGGCAACCGGCGCGCGGGATGCCATGTCATTCCCTCATCGTCGGATTCCATCAGCATCGCCCACCATTCGCGCGGGCTCGGACCGACGCGGTAGAAAAGCAGGAGACGACCCTCTTCCGGCCGGAACAGGACGGGATTCCAGCAGGGGAACCGGGTCCCGTCCGCCTGGATTCCATCGGCGACCCGTGCGGGCTCGGTCCACCGATCGGCGACCCGGCGGGCCGTCCAGATGCAGACGTCCGGGCTCTTTTCGTGTTCGCCGCCGAACCACGCCGCCAGCAGTCCCCGGCCGGTTTCGACGATCGTCGAGGCGTGACATTCCGGGAAAGGCGCGCTTTCGAAAAGGAACTCCCGGGCGAGAACCGCCGGAGGCTTTCCGGCCCGGCTGGAATCAGGAGGACCGTTCATCGGATTCCCCCCGCTGCGCCCGCCATCGCCGCAGGCGCCCGCGGATCTCTTCCGGACTTGCGGTGCCGGTCACTCCGAGCTGTTCGATCGTGATCGATGCCGCCAGCGTGCCGACGACCGCCGCCTCCGCCGGATCCGCGCCGGCGCAGAGCGAAAGCACCGCCGCGGCCGTCACGCTGTCGCCGGCGCCCGTGGGATCCACGGGCCCCTCGACCTTCAAGGCGGGGATCTCGGTCCACCGGGGATCGCTGACGATCATCCCGCGGATTCCCCGGGTGACCACCACCGGCGCGCCGTTGCGCAACCGCAACCGTTCGGCGGCGGCCCGGACTTCCGCCAGGGGAACCTCCCCGCGGGGTGAGCGGGATACCATCCCCATGGCCTCGAACTGGTTGGCCTTGGCGATCAGCCCCTGAAACGAGCGGATTCTGCGCCGGCTGTCCGCCCAGAAGACGACGTCCGGATGCGTCCGGGCCCGCTCCGACAACGCGGTACGGATTCTCGAGGTCACCGCACCGCAGTCCTCGGCCTCGATCTGGTCCATCACGATGACCGCGTCCACCTCCGGCAGGAGGCCGTCGATCGCGTCGACAATGCGGTGTTCCACCGCTTCCGGGAGCGGCACCCGGTTGACGATGTCGTAGCGGGAATGTTCGCCGGCCAGGGTCGGGTCGTCCCGGTTGCGCGGTTTCAGATACGCGGGCGTGAACCGGTCCGGCGCCTCCTGCAGGGCCTCGATATCGCAGCCGAGCCGTTGCAGACCCCGGCGCAGTTCCCACCCCTCGCCGTCCCGGCCGGTGAACCCGATCGCGTGGATACGCCCGGCGCCGAGCGCGGCGAGGTTGGAAACGATCGTCCCCGCCGCCCCGGGGAAAGAGCGCACCTCAACCACCTGGTGGGCCGGACGGCCCGTTTCCAGGCTGGACTCTTCCAGGGCGGGATCGACGTCGAGATACTTGTCCAGGAAGAAATCGCCGACGACGGCGACGCGGCAGGCGGGAAACCTCCGCAGAAAGGTCTCGAGACGTTCCGGGGCGAGGTCGGCGGTTCTCATGACGGCGGCTCCCGCCCCTCCGGCGCGGCGTCGGCCGGATCCCCGGTCCTGAAGAGGAGGTCCAGCAGCGGCCGGTGGTCCCGGTAGTCCGGGATCACGACGTCCGCGCCGACGGCGATCAGGCGTTTTCGTTTCCAGGGATCCGGCTTTCCGCTGCGGCCCGATTCGTCGCTGGCGACGGCGACCGCGATTCCGCCGGCGTCGCGGAGGTTGCGGATCTCGACGTATCCGTCGCCGAATCCGAGAAGACCCGCGCCGTCGATGCGGTTCATTTCCAGGATCCGGCGGATGACGTCGGCCTTCGAATAGGATCGGTAGTCGTCCACCGCCCCGTAGAGATGGTCGCCGAACCACCGGTCCAGTCCGAGCAGCGCGGCTTCCTCGCGTACGTAGCGTTCATCGGTCCCGCTCGCCAGGTAGAGGCCGGTTCCGCGTTCGGCGAGGTTCTGCAGGATCTGCAGGCTGCCGGGCACGAGCATCGTCTCCGGCGGGATCCGGCCGCTGCGGAGACCTTCGCGGCGGTCGCGGATCTTTTCCATCAGGCGATCATGATAGATCCGCTTGTATGCGAGCGGATCCCGGGGGCGTCCCCCGCGCTTGCGGATCTCCTCGGACAGACGGATCATCTGGTAGATCGTCTGTTTCCCGGTAAGTTCGGCGACGAACCCGCGGACGATCCGTTCGAGTTCCGCCGCGGATTCTCCGGTGCCGGTTTCGAGCAGGAACTCGACCATCATGGGGATCATGACCCTCTGCCATCCCTCGCGGATCAGGCTGAGGGTGCCGTCGAAATCGAAAAGAACGTGTTGCGGCGGGCGACGGATCCGGATCTCCCGGACGAGTTCGATCGATGTTCCCGGGAGAAAACGGGCCGGGCCGGAATCCCGGACGGCGCGCCGACGATCCTGCCTGAACGACTCCCCCATCGTTTCCCCTTTCCGGGTTGGTAACGGATTCCGGGCCATGACGCGCTCCCGGGCCATGGGAACGGGATGAACCGGCTCTTTCGCCGGCGGCCGAGAATACCATGTTTCGCGGCTCCCGGCCGGTTCCCCCGCCGATTCCGATACCGCCGTGCATCGTGCCGGACGAGCCGGCGTTCGCGGGCGCCGGCGATCCGGTGCGCCGGATCGCCGGGGGCGGATCGGATGCGCGCCCCTGCCGCCGCGCGGCGGCGGGGTGGTTTCGGGATCGCGGCATCCGCGGGGGACACATATCGTAGGAGTCGAGCAAGACACATGAGCCCTTCCTGCGAAATCCGGTACGATCGATCCCAGCGCGGCCGGCGGATTCGTTTTTCGGGAAACCCGTTCGCCCTGGTCCTGGTGATCCTGGCGACGGCGTGGATCATTCTTGCCTGCGTTACGGCGCTGGACCTGGTGCTCGACCTGTACGGCGCGTACGAGGGAACCGTGTTGCGCATCGGCGGACGCTGGACGGACTGGGTGGTGCTGGACCCGGCCGATTGGGAACATCTCACCCTTCAAACGCCCCGGGGGAAGATCGTGGACAAGACCGTGACGATCGGGACCCGGCTGGCGAAGAGGATCCGGGTGGGGGACTACATCGTCAAGGAGAAAGGATTCCGGAACCGTCCGCGGGTCCGGGCCGCGAAGGGACGGGACGCCGCCGTCGACCGGGGGGCGCAGGAATGAACGGCCGCGGCGGGAGGCGGAACGGGTTCGCCGGGTTCCGGCGAAGGAAGGGGAAGTCCATGCGATACCGGTTGGGATGGTTCTGCTGTTGGTTTGCCGCGACGGTCGGGTACGCTGCGGACATGTTGTGGGTGAACCTGGGGGAGGAAGACGTCGGGGAGGGGTTGACGGCGTTGAATCTGGTCGAGGGCGACGGGTGGACGGAGCCCGCCCGTCTCGACGGCCGGGAATGCCGGCGCACGAAACCCGAGGAGCGCAGCACGTTCGTCTACGTCGACGTCGAGGATTCCTTCCGGCCGCCGGAAGAGCTCTACGTCACCGTGGAGTTCTTCGATCAGCACGGGATGCTTTCGCTCCAGTTCGACGCCGGCGAGGGGATCAGCGCCTACCGGCCCGCCCCGGAATCGTATCCGCAAACCGGGACGAAACGGTGGCTTGCCAGGACCTTCACCCTGCGGGGCGCGCGGTTCCGCAACCGGGAGAACGGCGGCGCCGATTTCCGGATCCATGCCGACGGACCGCTCGCGGTGTCGCGGATCGTCCTCAGCCCGGTTGCCCCGGAAGGCTTCGAACCGCCGCCGGACCCGGCGGCGTTCTTTCGGGATCGTCCGCCGGTCCGGATCGCCGAGGGCATGACCGTCGTCCAGCAATGGCAGGTCCACCGGCCCGTGCCCGGGGATCAACTGGCGGATTCCGCCTACGAAACGGCGAAGAGAATCGGGATCACCAGCCTGCAGAGCTACGTCGGCTGGGCGCAACTCGAGCCGCGCAGGGGCGAGGTGACGTACGACGTCTACGATCCCGTCGTGGACCGGATCCGAAAGCATGACCTGAAATGGCTCCCGTTCCTGATCGCAGGACCGTTCATCGCAACCCCGGAATGGTTCAGGGCGGAGTCCGGGGTCGATGCGGTCTGCCTCGAACACGGGGAGTCGACCCCGATCCAGAGCATCTGGAACCCGAACCTTCGCGACGGCGTCCGCCGGTTCCTGCAGATATTCCGGGATCATTACGAGCCCGGGGTGATCGAGGCCCTCAATCTGGGGATTTCCGGGAACTGGGGCGAATCGATCATGGTGGCCGGCGGCGGATTCGACATGAAGGGACGGCATTCGCACCTGGGCTGGTGGTGCGGGGACGAGTACGCCCGGCGCGACTGGCGGCGATGGTGCCGCGAACGCTACGGCAGCCTGGCCGACCTGAATGCAGCCTGGTCGACTTCCTTCGAGGACTGGTCCCGGATCGAGCCGTTCCCGCCCGCCCGGGCGCCGTCCCGTCGGGCGGCCGCGGATCTCTTCCGCTGGTACACGGAGTCGATGACCGATTACGCGGAGTTCTGGGTGCGGACCGCGCGCGAACTCTATCCCGACACCCCGATCTACCTCTGCACCGGCGGGCACGGGCAGCCCGAACTCGGCGCGGATTTCGGGGCGCAGGCCCGCATGTGCGCGCGGTACGACGCGGGAATCCGGATCACGAACCAGAGCGACGATGCGCCGGGGGATTTCGCGGTCACGCGGATGGTTTCGTCCGCCGCGCGGCTCTACGGGGGCTATTACACGACGGAGCCGGGCGGCGCCAACACGCCGAAGGGCGTTGCGGCACGGATCTTCGACGCGGTTTCGGGCGGCGCGCGGGGGGTCTATTTCAAGACCCTCGTGAATCCCCCCGACCGTCCGAGTCCCACGGCCGTCCGTTTCGCGGAATTCGCGGAATACCTTGTTCCGAACGAGCCCGCGCTCGGCGTCGCCGCCCTGATGCCGAACAGCTCGCTCGTGCTGACGCCGGGCACGATGGAAACGATGATCCAACGGACCCAGGTCCTGAGGGACGCTTTCGATTTCGAGTTCATCGACGAGAACATGATCGGCGACGGCCTTCTGTCGCGGTTTCGGGCGTTGTTGTTCCCGGCCGGGAATACGGTCGAACGGCCGGCGCTCGAGGCGATCGGCGCGTGGGTAAGGAACGGCGGCGTGCTCTTCGTTCCGGAGGGATCGGCGCCGCCGGTGGATGTGGAGAACCGTCCGGCGGCGTGGTGGCCGGACCGTTTTCCGCCCGCGCATCCGGCCGGGTACCGTGCGGCGCGACTCGACGCGGGCCATGTGGTCGTCCTGGGGGGGGAGTGGCCCGCGTGGCGGAACTCTCTCGTCATTCTGCTTCTTGGCTCCGCCGGAGAGGTTCCCTGGCGCGGACCGCTGGCGGATCCGATCGACGGCGTTTTCGACGGGGTGTTGGCCGCCCGCGTGGGAAAGCGTATCGATTACTACAACAACCGGGACGAGATCGTGCGCAAGAAACTTCCGGGCGGCGGGACGATCGAGGTTCCCCCCCGCAGCATCGTTTCGATCGACCGGACGCAGTGACGTCGCGCGGGCGGGCGCGAAAAATGGACCTGTCCCCTCTTATTGTGCTTGACGCGGTCCGGCGGGGCCGAGCCAGAAATCGTCGATTGCCGAAAGAACGTGGGCGAACCCGTCCCGGTAGGGCATGTTGACCACGAAGGACACGTGAAGCCCGATCCGGTCGGTCCCCGCGGGAGGATCGAGGCGGAAGCGGGGATTATAGGGACGGCCCGCATTCTGGTCGTAGCGGCCGACGCTGCCGGGGTTGGCCGGCGTGGGCCAGTTCACGTGAAAGGCGTCGGCGGAGATCCGCCGGTCGGCCTGCAGATACTCGACGACGAGTTCGATCTCGGTGCCGACGATGCGAAGCTGGGGAGTCTTGCTGCCTTCGGAGACGTTCTGGATCCAGTTGAACGTCAGGATCAGCGGGGTCGATTCCGGCAGGTCGTAATCGACGAACTGGCTGAAGGTGAAGGCGTCCCGGGGCCAACCGTCGAGATAGGTGCTGTAGCCGTAGGACCATCGGCCCCCGTAGAAGGGGCGGAAGATCCCGTGGTCGAAATTCTCGCTGTAGGCGTTGTCGATGTCCCGGGGCTTCAGGCTGTTGCGTGAGAAGGGCCACGCGGCCGGCCGGCGCCAGCCCTTCATTTCGCCGGCGCGGTCGTCGAGCTCGAAGTCGCCGTTGATCAACAGGTTGGGGGCGTCGACGACGGCGAAATGGGCGTTGTCGACCGCCACCTCGGTGTCGAAATCGCTCGGTCCCGATGCGTTGCCCCAGGTCGTCGCCCAGACGCGCATGCGGAAGGCGCGCGCGTTTTCGGGGATCCTCCCGAATCCCGAGACCGGCACGAAGTGATAGGGTTCGCCGTAGAAATCCATGCTCGCCTGGTGATATTCGACGGCGTTCTTCTCGCGCCAGGTGGCGGGATCGGCGTTGTCGTAGAAGAAGATCTCCCATCCGCCGGCCTCTTCCTTTCGGTCGGGGCCGTTGTCGTCGTCCCGTCCCGCGCCGGCCAGCCAGATCCAGGCCTCGTAGAGGGAACCGGCGTGATCCGCCAGGTCGACGTCGACGACGTCCTGTTCGAGGATGATGCGGCCGGTGTTCCGGTCGGGTTCCAGACCTTCGAATCCCGTGGTCCCCGGCGAGAAGCCGAGGGGGCGTTCCCGGGTCATTTCCGGCGGGGCGGTCCAGCCGCTCGCATCGAACTGGACGGAACCGCGGCCCAGGGTGATCTCCCGCCAGGCCGCGCCTTCCTCGAGCCGGTAGAAACCCCTCGGATCGAGCCGGTACTCTTCGAACCCGGGATCGGCCAGGAGATTCCGCCATCCCCGGGCGCATGGGACCCCGCCGATGAACAACACGGCCACGGATATCGGAATGACTCTTGTACGGATCGTGCTTCGAACGGGCATGAGGATGCTCCTTCGCGGATCGCGGCAACGGTACGCGCCGGGAAAGGGAACGGGAAAGCCGGAAATGACGCGGCCGACGGCGGACTTGCGGAAGCCGGGCGCGTCGTCCCTTGACACCGACCTGCGCAGGGCCGGATGATGCAGGGTTGCTGAGGAGGATCTCGTCATGAAGCGTCTCTTCGTTGCGGTGCTGGCGGCGGTCGTCACGACGGCCGGGGCCCAGGAACAGGTGATCACCTCTTTCGAGAAGAACGGGACGATCACCTGGGTGAATCCGGAGCCGGGTCGGGAATACCGAGTGGAATGGGCGAGCCGGCCCGAGGGCCCCTGGTCGGCGGACTGGAACGATCTGCTGGGGATCATCTCGTCGAATGCCACGATCACCGTCTCGGTGCCGCTCTTCTACCGGGTGGTCTGCGTGGATTGCCCGGTGAACCGCGACGGCATGATCGCCATTCCCGCGGGGACCTTCACGATGGGGGACACGTTCGGCGAGGGGGCGCCGGACGAGCTCCCTCTGCACGACGTCACGTTGAGCCCCTATTTCATCGGGGAGACGGAGGTCACGAAAGGGGAATGGGACGAGGTCTACGGCTGGGCCGAGGGGAACGGGTACGAATTCGAGATGCCCGGGTCGGGCAAGGCCCCCGATCACCCGGTGGACATGATCACCTGGTACGACGTCGTGAAATGGTGCAACGCCCGTTCGGAGAAGGAAGGGCTGACTCCGTGCTACTACACCGGCGCCGAGAAGACCGAAGTCTACCGCACGGGAAACGTGGATGTCCGCAACGACTGGGTGCGCTGGGACGCGGACGGGTACCGCCTGCCGACGGAAGCGGAGTGGGAAAGGGCCGCGCGGGGCGGTGTGGCGGGTCACCGGTTCCCCTGGTTCGACAGCGACCACATCTCGCATGCCCGCGCGAACTACTGGGCGAAATCGGACGAACCCTATGACGACAGTTCCCCGGCGGGGTACCATCCCACGTACGAGACGACGTGGCCCTACACGAGCCCGGTCGGCAGCTTCGATCCGAACGGGTACGGGTTGTACGACATGGCGGGCAACGTGTGGGAGTGGTGCTGGGACTGGCACGCCGAGGAGTATTACGCTTCGTCGCCCGCGGACGACCCCCGGGGTCCCGATACCGGACTGTTCCGCGTCATTCGGGGCGGTTCCTGGTATGGACTGGCCGAGGATTGCCGGGTGACGTATCGATACACCTTCGTGCCCACGGACTACTACATGATCGGGTTCCGGGTCGTGCGGCGGGCCGAATGAGCGGCACGGAGCGCGCGCCGGCCGAAGCTGCCGGACGGGGGGAAGGAAGCCGTTTGTACGGCTCCTCCGGGCGCTGCGTGTCGAGGATCGTGTCGGGAAGATCCCCCGGGCGGCCGCACTCCGCGGGGAGGAGATGACGAATGAACCGGCGGATGCTGCCCGCGTGCGGCTGGCTCCTTCTGGCGGCCGCGGTCCTCGCCGCGGACAGGCCGGCGGCGGTGCGTCCGGAGACGTGGGCCCGGCCGATCGAACTCGAGGGCGTTCCGAATCTCCACAGGGTGAGCGACGACCTGTATCGAAGCGCCCAGCCGACGGCGGAGGGGATGCGCAATCTCGAGAAACTCGGGATCCGCACGATCGTCAACCTCCGTTCCTTCCATTCCGATCGGGACGAGCTGAGAGGAACCGATCTGGCATACGAACGTCTCTACGTGAAGGCCTGGCATCCGGAGTGGAAGGAGGCGGTGCGGTTCCTGCAGATTGCCACGGATTCCCGCCGGACCCCGGTGCTGGTCCATTGCAAGCACGGCGCGGACCGCACCGGGGCGATGTGCGCGTTGTACCGCATTGCGGTGCAGGGCTGGACCAGAGAGGAAGCCGTCCGGGAGATGACCGAGGGCGGATTCGGATTCCACGAGATCTGGGACAACCTTCCCGAATGGGTCCGGGGGATGGACATCGAGAAGCTGCGCAGCGCGGCCGGGATCGCGGCGGATTCGCCGAAGAAGAAGGCGCCGAATCCTGCGAACGCGGATCGTCCCACGCTTTCCCCCGTCCCGGAGACGAACGCCGGAGTGGTCGCAGGATCGCCCGGCGAAGGCGCTTGACGCGCACCGACGAATCGGATTTCGTGGCTGGAGAATCCGGAAAGCGGGGCGGAGATGATGCATGAAAGTGCCTGACTTTGTCCGCGGACCGATCGCCCCGGTCTTCACCATCTTCCGGGACGACGGGTCGCTCGATCCGGAAGGCCAGCGTCGGTTCCTGGAGTTCCTGGAAACGCGGGGGGCGATCCGCGCCTACGTGGTGCGCTCCGGGCTGGGACAGATGTACACATTCCGGTTCGAGGAGGTCCGGCTTCTCGCGGAGACCGCCCGCCGCCATCTCCGGGATCGAGCGCCTCTGATCGTCGGGTGTTCGGGAATCTGGGATCGCAACCGGAACCGGTACCCGGATCCGGAGATCTACCTGCGGGAAGCGGTCGAACTGAGCCGGTTCGCCCGGGGGATCGGCGCGGCGGGGGCGATGCACGTCGTCCCCGAGGCGATCCGGCCGCGGCCCGGGGAAACGATCGACGATGTGATCTTTCGCTACTTCGAAACCGTGGGGCGATCGGTCGATCTCCCGGTCTTCGCGTACGAACCCCCCGGAACCGATCCGGCGTACGGAATCGACGCCGATCGCGCCGCCCGCCTGGCGGCGATCCCCAACGTGGTCGGCATGAAACTCTCGTCGGCGGACGCCGGCCGGATGCTCGACATCCTCTGGGCGACGCGCGGCCGGGATTTCGGTTTCATCGTGGGCAACGAGACGGCGTTCCTGGCCGGGCTCCTGCTGGGCGCGCGGGCCGTGATGGGACAGGGCGCATGCGTGAACCCGCGGATTCTCGATGCGGTCCGGATTCGGTACGAGAACGGCGATATCGCCGCCGCCATGGATGCCCAGCGTTCGGTCAACCTGCTGGTGCGGAAGTGTCCGGATTCCGTGGAGTTCCTGAAACGTTACGCGACGGAAAAGGGATATCCCGTTTCCCCCGTGGCCCGATCGGAAGGATCCCGCCGTCCGGCACCGCCGGCCCTTACCGTGGAGGCCTACCGGGGCTTCCGCGATCTGCTGGAACGCGAACTCGCCCGATACGAGTGATCGGGGACGGGCGGCGATCGAAGGCTGTACCCCGCGGAACCCTCTCCGCCTCCCCGCTTCTTGCGGTTCAGCCGCGGCGCCGGAAGACCGCGCCGAAGACCCCGACCAGGAGCAGCGCCGTAGTGGTCGGCTCGGGCACGGCCGTGCCCGTCACGCTGGTCATCGACGATTCGTCGAACGTGGCGGAGGCATCGTCCACCTGCGAGAGGATGTAGTCGGACGCCGGCTGATTCTCGTAGGCGTAGAACGCGTCGAGGATCTCGCCGGGTTCGACGGCCAGGGCGGGTTGGTCGAAGGTGTATAGACCGCCTTCCCCTTCCGTGTAGGCGAGGAAGAACGCCGCGGCCGGCCGGTCCGGGTACGGGTACGCCGGCATGTCGAAAAACTGGGCCCAGGTCATGGGAAACTCCCGGCCCGGTCCGGAATAGTCGCTGGGATACCCGTACATGGGGTTGTTCCAGTCCGTCCCGGGATCGAGGGCGTAGTGGTACCAGCCGTTGGCCGTGTCCGTCCAACTCATCTCGGGGGCTTCGATCACGAGGCCCACGATGTCGGCGAACCCGCTCGGCGGGTTTTCGACGGTGTATTCGACGCGCAGTTCGATCGCGTTGTAGCTCTCGGTGACGGACGGATCGTCGAATATGGTAATGGCGAACGCGCCCCGGGAAGCCGTCAGAAAAAGCGCCAGCAGAAGCGCCGAAAAGGAACGACGAGCATTCATGATCCCTTTCCTCCCGGGCGGATCCGGGACGACCGGTCCGCCCTTTCACCTTGTGAGCCTATATCCTTCCCCTGCCACCGATGCAAGGGATTTCTTTTTTCCGGACGCGGGGATGCGAGGGGAAAAGGGGCCTTCGAGAAACCTGCCTGTCTTTTTTCTTTGCTCCGGGATCGCGCCCGGGGTATGGCCTTCGACCGTTTCCGGGGATAAGGTTCGGGACAGGGCGAGGCCGCCTTGCGCGGGGGGACCGGCTCCCCGGAAGCGGGCCGCCCGGAAACTCCGGAGGTCGACATGATCAAGTGGGTTGTGGTCTGCCTGGCGACCGCCGCCGTAGCGACGTGCGCACGCGGCGATGCCGAGGTCGGAGAACGAACCCGGGCCGTCTCCCGCGGGAGCGCGGATTATCGGGACATCTATCCGGACACCTGGGTGGCGACCGACGCCCTGGGCCGGTCCATGCCGACGTTCGAGGAGGTCGGTCCGCCGAAGAGGGATCACGAACGCGTCGTCGGCATCTTCTACATCACCTGGCACCGGGACGCGAACGCGAAACGGCCGGCTCCGTATTCCGCCGACGTCTCCAAAATCCTGGCGGCCGATCCCGAGGCCCGCCTCCACGCGAAACATCCTCTCTGGAAAGAACATTCGTACCACTGGGGCGAACCCGAGATGGGCTATTTTCTCAGCAAGGACGAGTGGGTGATCCGCAGAGACATGTCGATGCTCGCCGACGCGGGCGTCGACGTCCTGGTGATGGACGTCACCAACGCCGTGCGCTACTGGGACGAATGGGACGTCGTCTTCTCGGTCATGGAACGGATGAAAGCCGAGGGCAACCGGGTGCCCCGGTTCTGTTTCTGGGCCTTCAACGGGCCGGTCATCACCGTGGTGCAGGACCTGTACGACCGGATCTACAAGGAAAGGAAATACGAGGACCTCTGGTTCTACTGGGACGGCAAACCGCTGCTCCTGTACAACCACAATCCGAAGGTCGACGCCAACCGCGGCGGCATCCGGCATCCGAATCCCCATTACGACCCGGCGGCGAAAACGGATCCCGAGCATCCGCATTACGGGGATCCCGACTATACGGAGGAGTTCTACGCCGACTACACGAAGGAGGTGAAGGATTTCTTCACGCTCCGCTCGATGTGGTGGGGATATTACAAGTGGCAGGGAGAACGTTTCGTCGGAACGGAGGATCGCTGGAGCTTCGGATACGACCTCGGCGATCCGAACGTCCGCAACATGGATCCGGAGGATCTCGTTTCCCGCCATCGCGGCATCCGGGAGGAGGCGGCGGTTACGCCCGCGCAACACGCGTCGAGCCTGATCGGGAAATCATGGAGCCGAAAGAACGGCGAACCGGAGTTGAACGAATACGATCTGCCGGTGCCGACGTACGTCCCCTGGCTGGGCAGGACCGTCGAGCATCCGGAGGGATACGGGATCTATTTCCAGGAACGATGGGACGAGGCGCTGAAGGCCGATCCCCGGTTCCTCTACATCAACGACTGGAACGAATGGACCGCCGGCAAGTACGACGCCCCCGAGGGACAGACCTATCCCTTCATGCGCCGCAGGAGCGATTTCCGGTTCATCGACCAGTACAACGCCGAGTTCAACCGCACGATCCAGCCGATGAAAGGCGGGTACACCGACAACTACTACATGCAGATGGCGCAGAACATCCGGCGGTACAAGGGGGTGCGACCGGTCCCGCGGATCCGCGGGCTTTCCTCCATCAGGATCGACGGCGATTTCTCCGACTGGCGGTCCGTCGAGGTGGAATACCGCGACACCGTCGGCGACGTGGTCCGCCGGGACTATCCCGGCTACGGGGGCCTTCATTACACGGACGACTCGGGTCGAAACGACATCGTCACCTGCAAGGTGGCGGTGGACGGGACGAACGTCTTCTTCTACGTGGAGACGAACGACGACCTGACGCCGCACACGGACTCGAACTGGATGTTTCTGCTGATCGATGCCGACAGGGATCATGCCACCGGGTGGTACGGATACGATTTCCTGATCAACCGGGAGGTCCTGAGCGACAAGGAGACGATGCTCATGCGCTACGACGGGTCCGAAGGCGCCGGGCGTTGGACCCGGGTCGCGCGCCTCGACTACCGGTACTCCGGCAAGCGCCTCGAGCTGGCGGCGCCGCGGAAGCGGCTCGGCCTGGCGGGGAAGGGGTTCACCTTCGATTTCCACTGGGCCGACAACCCGGCGGAGCTGTCGACCCCGATTTCCCTCTGCACCCGCGGGGACAGCGCGCCGAACCGGCGTTTCAACTACCGCTGCATCTGGTCGGAATGAGTTTCCCGGGACCGTCCGGGCCGCGGCGGACCGCCGGCGTTATTCCGTGTCCACCAGTTGCAGACTCCAGAAGAGCGCGGGACGTTTCGTGTGCCAGTCGAGGCCGCGGCCCCACCAGAGAAACCCCTGTTCTTCCCCCGGGTCGATGTCGCGCAGGTAGAGGCTGAACCCGATGACGCGTTCCGGATCCGGCCCCGCGTAGGGCGCGAATTCTTCTTCCCAGGGGAACGCGATTTCGTACCGGATCCGTGTTCCCGACCGTACGGCGCCGACGAGAACCTTCCGGGGCACTTCCTCCGGGCGTTTCGCGCCCCAGTGCCGATAGGCCCGGCCCCGGTCGGTGAACGTGAAGAGATAATCGCAGTCGTCCTCGACGAAGAACTCACGCCGGTCGAGCATATCGCGCCGCAGGTCGAATCCCATGTGCAGGCAGTCGTACTCGTGCATCGCCCCGTTGGCGACGGGCGCGTAGTGATGGTCGTCGACGACCTCCACCGCGAAGTAGAGGTACCGATCGTCCCATGCGCTGCGCAGGACGCCCGACAGATCATCCGGACCCGTGTACCGGCTCAGGTGATGACCGTCCCACCGGTTCGTTCCCGAGATCGCAACCGAGGGGACATCGCTCCATTCGTCGATGTTCCCGTCGACGGCGGGCGGTTCGACGAATCGGACCGACGGCAGGGGGAGAAAGACCTCCGTTTCCACCGGCTCGAGGTCGACGCCCGTGTTCGGCAGGGTTTCCAGCAGATAGCGTCCCGGCGGCGCCGGGTCGGGGACGAGCATCCGGGCGATCGCCGTCGCCTCCGATTTCGGGGGGATCCGGAGGCCTTCCGCGCCTTCGGTCACGCGCAGCGGGTCTTCGGGGCTCCATCGGAGCCGCGCCTCAAGGCGATCGGCGGTCCGGTTCCGGAACGGTATGCGAAGGGTTCCCGTGCGGTCGACCGCGTCCAGGTCGATCCGCCGGGATTTCCGCGTGCATTCCAGGGGGTTGTCGGTGCGGAACTCCAGGACGACGCGGCCCCAGGCGCCCCAGTCGGGCCGCCGGATCCAGGCGGTGAAGAAACGGTTCGCCCGCAGCGCGGGATTCCGCGGCCGAAGCACCAGGCGCAGGGGATCCCGTCCCGCGCGCCGGATCTCCCAGTCGGGATCCGGGATCGGGTCGGGCATCCATTCCACGGGAAAGGTCTCGTCGGCCCGCGGGCGGACCGACACGTTCGCGGCCTCTCCCGCCCAGATCTGGAAACGGTCCGCTTCCCCCACGACATCCGCGGGCGCCCGTTCGGCCGGGCGCAGAACGAGAAGGGTGACCCCGTGCAGCGGCAGGACGACGGGAACCTGGAAGGATTCCCCGGTTCGGTCCCGCCGCGTGAGAACGACGTCGTGGACCTTTTCCAGGTTCGTCCGCCGGGGAGAGGCGTTCACGTTGGAGCGGAGGGCGTCGAGCTGATAGCGCTCGTAGGCCAGTCCCGTGGATGCGAACGGGACGTCCCGGATCGTGATCTCCACCGGGATATCCAGGGGCGACGGTCCGTAGAGAAGCGGCGAGGTCGGCGCGACCGGCCAGAGGTCCGGCGGGAAACTCCAGATCAGCACCGCGACCTGGTCGGCGGCGGCCGCGGCCTCCACGCGGATCCGCGGATCCGACGATTCGGCCCGGATCCGACCCCCCTGCATGCGATTCCACATCCGCGCCGCCTGGAAGACGGGCTTGGGCAGGAGATTCGAGTAGGTGAGCATGCCCCATCGACCGAACAGATCCCGGCTGGGCCCCTTCCAGTCCCAGCCGTCGCGGAGTTCGAAGTAACAGGGGCGCACCTGCGGATACAGGGGCAGCATTCGTTCCAGCACGCTGCAGTAGTAGGCGGCGTTGTAGAGGGTGTCGCAGACGCCCGATTCCCCGGCGTCGAGGCCCCATTCCGTGATCAGGATCTCGAGGTTTTCCATCCCGGGATATTTCGCCAGCAGACCGCGGGCGTCTTCGATGATGCCGGGCCAATCCCACGGCGCCTTGCCGTAGAGATGGAACGAGATGAAATCCAGCGGCGCCCCGTCCCCGGCGGCATGGCGCAAGGCCTGTTCGATCGCCCTGCGGTTGAGGTCCATCACGGCCGGGGCGCCCACTTTCACGCCCGGGTCCGCCGCCCGCGCCCCCCGGACCATCGCGTCGTAGGCCGCGGGGTCGAAGGAGGGCGGTTCGTTCCAGAACTCGATGTAGCCGATGTTTCGTTCGCCGTTCCCGTTGTAGCGCTCCACCACCCGCCGGACGAATTCCTCGAAGAGGCCGAGATCCTTCGGGTAGCGGTCCCTCCAGTCACGGGGCCACGAGGCGCAGTTCCAGCAGATCTCCGCCCCGGCGCGGCGCAGCGAGGCGATGATCCGGTCGGCGAGCGAAAAATCGATGATCAGTTCCCCGGTCTCGTTGGTCGACACCGCGGACTCGATCTGCGCGAACGGCGAAACCCGCACGATCCCCGGGCGGAGTTCGGCGACCCGATCCTCCATTTCCTCGAAGTAGTCGGGATCGCCCGTTTCCGCCCCTTGGGAGAGATCTCCCTGGATCGGGGGAAACGGTCCGAGCCGCTCCGAGGGATCGACCGTCACGCGCACACGGGAGGTTTCCAGGCCTTCCGCCTCCTCCGGGAACGGCCCCATGGTTTCGAGACGATTCACCGGCATTCGCGCCGCATCGGCGGAACGATCCGCCGCGGTCTCCGCGCCGATCGCCGGGCACAACCCGATCGCCGCCAGGCACGCCGCAACCGGGAGGATTCTCCGCAAGCCGGGGTTCCGGGGCATGAAATGACGAACGAAAGACATCGGCGTTTCTCCGGATCGCCCCATCCTCGGTCACGAAAGGCGCCCTCGCCAAGGATGATCCGTTCGTTCGACGGGGCGATTCCCCTCCCGCGGCCCCCGTCCTTGGTTGGTATCCGCGGGGCCTTCGTGGTTCAATGGTCCTTCCGCGGAAGAAGACAACGAGGGGCTACCGCCGATGAAAGCGAGAGAACTGAAGGAAGGCATCCACTGGGTCGGCGCCATCGACTGGGACCGGCGCATCTTCGATTCCCTGATCCCGATCCCGGAAGGAACGAGTTACAACGCGTACCTGGTCCGGGGAACGGAGAAGACGGTCCTGATCGACACGGTCGAGGCCGGGTTCGCCGGCGAGTTCTTCGCCCGGTTGGACTCGCTCGGGGTCACGCGGATCGACTTCGTCGTCGCAAACCACGCCGAGCAGGATCACACGGGATCGCTGCCGCTCGTCCTCGAACGGTTTCCCGACGCGCGGGTGCTCGCCACGAAACGCGCCCGGAAGATGATCCCGGACCTGGTGCCGGTTCCGGAGGATCGCATCGACGAGGTGGCCGACGGCGACACCCTGCCGCTCGGCGGCGGACGCACGCTGCGGTTCGTCCATTTCCCCTGGGTCCACTGGCCCGAGACGATGCTGACCTACGCCGTGGAGGACCGGATCCTCTTCCCCTGCGACCTCTTCGGATCCCACCTGGCGACCAACCGCCTGATCTGGGACGACGATCCGCGCCTGATCTCCGCCGCGAAACTCTACTACGCGGAGATCATGATGCCCTTCCGCCGGACGATCGCAAAGAGGTTGCCGGCGGTTGCCGATCTGCCGATCGACCTCATCGCCCCGAGTCACGGCCCCGTCTACGGCCGGCCCGCGGGCGTTCTGCGCGCCTACGAAGGCTGGGTGAGCGACGCCGTGGAAAACCGGGTCGTCCTGCCCTTCATCTCGATGCACGAGAGCACGCGGATCATGGTGGACTTCTTCATCGACGCCCTCACGGATCGGGGCGTCGAGGTCGACCGGTTCAGCGTCGAAACCGTCGATCTGGGTCGGTTGTCGACGGCGCTCGTCGATGCCGCCACCGTCGTTTTCGGGACCCCGACCGTCCTGGGCGGCCCCCATCCGAACGTGATCTATGCCGCGCATCTCGTGGCGGCGCTGCAGCCCAAGGCGCGCCGCTACGGCGTGATCGGTTCCTACGGATGGGCCGGCAAGGCCGCGCAGGCGATCCTGGGGGTTCTGGAGGGGTTGAAGGCGACGACCCTGGAACCCGTCACGGCGCGCGGAACGCCGGGCCCCGGGGAACGAACGGCTCTCGAGCGGTTGGCCGGGGAGATCGCACGGTTGCATCGCGAGGAGGATTCCCCGGCGGGAGCATGAGGGACCGTGGGCCCGCAGCCCGCTGCGGAAACCGTCTGGAGGGACGAGAGAGAATGTCAAAGGAATTCATCACCGAAGATTTCCTTCTGCAGACCCCGGCCGCGTCCCGCCTGTACCACGAGTACGCCGAAGGAATGCCGATCATCGATTATCATTGCCACCTGCCTCCCGCGGACCTGGCGGACGACCGGCGCTTCGGAAATCTCACTCGGATCTGGCTCGAGGGGGATCATTACAAGTGGCGGGCCATGCGGGCCTGCGGCGTCGACGAGACCTACATCACGGGCGAAGCGTCCGACTGGGAGAAGTTCCTGAAATGGGCGGAGACCGTCCCGAAGACGCTGCGGAACCCCCTGTACCACTGGACGCATCTCGAGTTGAAACGTTATTTCGGGATCGGCGACCGGCTGTTGAACCCGGACACGGCCCGTTCGATCTGGGACGAGTGCAACGCGCTGCTGGCGACGGACGATTACACGGCGCGCGCGCTGGTCATGCGCATGAACGTCGCCCTGATCTGTACGACCGATGATCCGACGGATTCCCTGGAACCCCATGCCCGGATCGCGTCGGACCCCGATTTCCCGGTTCCGGTTCTGCCGGCCTTTCGACCGGATCGGGCGATGGCCGTCGAGGATCCCGGGAGATTCAACGCCTGGGTCGACCGCCTGGCTGAGGTCAGCGGCGTCGAAATCTCGGATTACGACGCGTTCCTGGAGGCGCTGGACCGGCGGCACGCCTTCTTCCACGAGATGGGATGCCGACTGTCCGACCACGGGCTGGAACGGATCGAACCGGCCCGGGCCAGCGCCACGGAGATGCGCCTGATCTTCGCCCGCGTGCGCGCCGGGGAAGCGCCGTCGGCCGGGGAGACCGCGAAGTTCCATGCCGAGATGCTCTACGAGTTCGGGCTCATGGATCATCGGCGGAACTGGACGCAGCAGTATCACCTGGGCGCGATGCGGAACAACAACAGCCGGATGTTCGCGCAACTCGGTCCGGACAGCGGATACGACAGCATCGGCGACTTCGAACAGGGCCGCGGATTGGCGATGCTGCTCGATCGGCTGGATCGCGACGACCGTCTTCCCCGGACGATCCTCTACAACCTGAATCCCCGCGACAACGCCCTGATGGCCACGATGATCGGCAATTTCCAGGACGGACGGACGCCAGGAAAGATCCAGTACGGCAGCGGCTGGTGGTTCCTCGATCAGAAACAGGGGATGGAAGACCAGATCAACGCCCTTTCGAACATGGGCCTGTTGAGCCTCTTCGTGGGAATGCTGACGGATTCCCGGTCGTTTCTCTCCTACACGCGCCACGAGTACTTCCGGCGCGTGTTGTGCAACTTGCTCGGCTGGGATATCGAGGCGGGGCTGCTGCCGAACGACCTGGGACTCGTCGGCGAGATGGTGCGCGACATCTGTTACGGCAACGCCGAACGCTATTTCGGATTCAATCTGAACGAGGCCTGATTCGTTTCCGCCGGGAGGAGGCGAATCGGATCCGCCGGTTCCCGTTCCGCCCGGGGCGCACCCGGCGCGGGCCTCGTCGGCCGTCCGCGGGGACGGCGGCGATTTTCCCCTCGCGAAAGGCGGCTCGGCGAAGCCATCTTGCCTGCGCGTTCGATCACGCCGGAATTCACGGACCGCAGCCGGAGGAAGACGATCCGATGCATCTCGAATACAAGGAGGACTGGGATCAGGCGGCGAAGCGTCTGGAGGCATGGTGGCAGGGGGAACTGCTGGATCGCGTGGTCATCCAGGTCACGGCCCCCCGGGACGACGCCCGCGGGGGATCGGGTTGGACCGGCTGGAACCTTCCCCAGACGCCGGACGATCCGGATCCGGCGATCGACGCCTTCGAAGCTTCCTGCCGCGACACCTGGTTCGGCGGAGAATCGTTTCCGAACCTCTGGATCAATCTCGGTCCGGGCATCGTGGCCGCGTTTCTCGGGGCGGAACCGGAGGTTGCGCCGGACACGGTCTGGTTCGAAACGGAGGAACGCCCCTGGGACCGGATCCTGCGGGAAGCCGTCTACGATCCGGACAATCTCTGGTGGCGGCGCGCCCGGGCCATCACCGCGCGGGCGGTCGAACGCGGCAGGGACCAGTACATCGTCGGCATGACCGACCTCGGAGGCGAACTGGACGTCCTGGCGTCCCTGCGCGGGACGGAAAACCTTCTCGTGGACCTCGTGCAGGAACCGGAGAAGGTCCGGATCATGGCCGACCGGCTCAACGACCTCTGGATCCGCTACCACGACGAGCTGCACGAGATCATCGCCGCGAAACAACGGGGGTCTTCCTCGTGGATGTGGATCTGGTCGCCCGGCACGAGCTATCCCCTGCAGTGCGATTTCGCCGCGATGATCTCGCCGGCGATGTTCGAGGAATACGTCGCGCCGTACCTGCAGAAACAGTGCCGGCGGCTCGATCACACGATCTATCACCTCGACGGCCCCGGCCAGATCGCTCATCTGGACGTTCTTCTCTCGATCCCCGAGCTGGACGGCATCCAGTGGATCCCGGGCGCCGGGGCCCCGGGGCTGGGGTCGCCGGAATGGTTCCCGATGTATCACCGGATCCAGGAGGCGGGCAAACGGCTGACGCTGCAGTGGATGCCCGCCGAGGACGTCGAACCCGTGATGCGGGAGCTGTCGTCCCGGGGCCTGTTGATCACGACCTCCTGCCGGTCCGAAGAGGAAGGCCGGGAACTCCTGCGCAACGCCGCCCGGTGGACGCACGAGTAGGGCGCCTTCGCGCGGGATCCGGCCGCCGTGGGGCGGTCCGGCGCCGGGGAACGGTCCGGGGAATCAGGCGGCCGGATCGGATCCCGCGGCGTCGTCGATCATGGCGCGGATGGCCTCTTCGACGGAGCGGGCGACCTCTCCGAGGCCGTCGACTTCGAACATCCGCAGGGTTTCGGTCGGCAGGAGCGTCGCCACCTTCACCTTGCCCTCCTCGTCGTAAACGGAGATCCGGCAGGGCAGGGCCGTGGAAACGGCCATGTGTCGCACGAGAACGGTCTCGGCGTGGTGAGGGTTGCAGACCTCGTAGATCCGGCATTCCGGTTCGAAGTTCAGACCCTTGTCGCGGAGTTTCGCCGAGAGATCCACGACGTTGATGATTCCGAAGCCGTGTCTCGTGACGGCTTCTTCCAGGCGTCGGGCGGTCTCGTCGACGGTTCCCCGGGCTTCTCGGATGTACAGCAGGTTCATCGTCTTCCTCCCCCGGGCGATCGGAACGGGGAATCAGGCCGCATTCCCCGCTCTTCGCCGTGAATACGGATCGCCCTTCCCCGAGGTTTGCGCAAGGGCCCGGTTTGCCCCGCGCGCCTTCCGGCGTAGGAAGAGGGGGCGAATCGGCCGCGCGGCGGGGCGGCGATGCCTCGGTGCGGCGAATGAATCCTCCCGTTTCCGTTCTGGCTTTCCGGGTACCGGGCGTGATACATCGCGGCCCCGTACCCGGGGAGGATCGGATTCATGTCGGCGAAACTTCGCAGGATCCGCAACGAGCGGAGTCTGGAACTCTGGAAAGAGGCCGAACGCCTCATCATCGGCGGGGGCCAGGGACACAAACGGCCCGTGGCCTACATGGAATATGGGGGGCCGGCCTTTCTCGTCCGCGCGGAAGGCAGCCGGGTCTGGGACATCGACGGTAACGAATACATCGATTTTCTTCTGGCCTACGGACCCATTCTGCTCGGGCACGCCGATCCGGAGCTGAACGCCGCCGTGGGGCGCCAGATGCGCGACGGGGTCATCTACAGCGTGGAACACCCGTTCAGCGTCCGACTGGCCCGCAAACTGGTTGAGATCATCCCCTGCGCCGAGATGGTGCAGTATTTCGTGGGGGGCTCCTCCGCCACGGCCGGGGCGATCCGGATCGCCCGCGCCCACACGGGCCGGGAGCGGATCATCCGCTGCGGGTACCACGGGTGGCTCGACTGGACGCAGCCCGGAGCCCCGGGCGTGCCGAAGGTGATGCAGGAACTCGTTCTGGCGGTCGAGTACAACAACGCCGATCAACTGGAGGAGATCCTGAAGAGGTACCCGGGCGAGATCGCCGCGATCATGATCGAGTCGGTGCAGGAAGAGGGTCCGGCCGAGGGGTACTTCGACGCGGTGCGGCGCCTGGCCGACGAACACGGCGCGGTCTTCATCCTCGACGAGGTGAAGACCGGGTTCCGATTCTCCCTGGGGGGCGCCCAGGAGCGATTCGGGATCCGGCCGGATCTTGCGTGTTTCGGCAAGGCCATGTGCAACGGATACCCGGGCGCCGTCGTCGTCGGAAAACGCTCCATCATGGAAGGGCGGACCGACGTGCACCTGGCGGCCACGTTCCACGCGGATCTGCTCTCGATCGTGGCGACGATGGTGGTCATCCGCCGTCTGGAGGAGAACGACGGCATCGCCTACCAGTGGAAGCTCGGACGACGGCTGATGGACGGACTGAACGCCGTCTTCGAAGAACGGGGATTCCCCCTGCGGATGGTCGGGTATCCGCCGATGCCGACGCCGAAGATCGTCGGCGATCATCCGGGACTGATGGACCGCTTCTCCGGCCTGATGCAGAGCCGGGGGATCTACGCCACCGGGCATCCCTGGTTCCTCTCCCTGGCGCACACGGAAGAGGACATCGACCGCGCCGTCGAAGCCGCCGCGGACACCGTCGCCGAAATTCAGGGCTGACCCACCCCCCGCGCCGATCCCGGGGAGGGCGGACTCCGGGCGGAACGGCGTGCCCGCACGGTCCCCGTCGCGCGGGCCGGCGGTCGGATTCGCGCGCCGGGCCGTTCTCCGCGGCCGCCGCTCCCAACCCGGGAACGCTCCCGTCCGCTTGACCCGCAGGCCGCCGGCGCGTACTTCGTTTAACCTTCGCCCGGGGAAAACACCCGGAACTTCGGGAAAACGTCCGGCGGGGAGCAGCGATCGAATGGAGTCCGCAGCGAAGCCGGGAAGGGAGACGGAACCGACGTTGCGACAGGATGTTCCGGCCCTTCGGCGTCGGGGGCGGGAACTCCTGCGCCTCGCCAAACGGGATCGTTCCGCCGCCGAAGAAGCCTTCGCCTCCCTGGATCGGGAGGAACAACGGAACCTCGTTCTGGCCGCCGCACCCTCTTCACGCGCCGATCTTCTCTTTCTCAGCGAGGATTGCACCGAGCTGGTCCAGTCGTTGCCCGAGACCGAGTTCTACCGCACGGTGCGCGCCGAGGGGATGTGGGAAGCGATCGAGATCGTCGAGGCCGCGACCGCCGAACAGATCGCCTTTCTCCTCGACCAGGAATGCTGGAAAGGCGAGCGCTTTCGGCCCCGCAAATTCCTCGGGTGGCTCCGTCTCTTTCTGGAATGCGGGCAGGACGAAGCCGAACGACTGCTGCGCATCCTCAGCGTCGATCTGCTCGTCTACGGATTGAAACGATACGTCCGGTTCGCCGGAGACCTCGTCATCGCCGGCCGATACCACTGCACCCCGGAACAGGTCCGTACGAACAATCCGACGGTGCGCGAGTTCATCGAACGGCTCTACGACATCGACGAGGAATACTTCGTCCGTCTCATGGCCTGGGTGTCGACCCTTTCCGATTCCACTTCGGAAGCGGACGCCCTCGCCGCACGGGAAGGGCGGCTGGTCGAACAGGGTTTCCCCCACATGTCGCAGAGCCAGGCGGTCTACGAACCGGTCGATCTCTCGGAACTGCCTGAAGCGGAACGGGCGGCCGGTCCCGAAGACGTCGGGGAATCCCGGGCGATCCTCGTGTCCGAACGGAGCCGGGCCCTTTTCTTCCTGCGGGTGATCGATCGGGGGATCCGTTCGGGTCGGTTCGGCGAGGCGTTCGCGTCGCGCATCCGGCACGAGGTGATCCTGCTCGCAAACAAGGTCATGGTGGCCGATCAGGTCGATCTCGCCGACGAAGGCGCCCAGCGCCGCGTGCTCGACCGGGTGCGTCGATGGGTCAACATCGGGTTCGAAGCGCTGGTGGCGGGAGACGAGGCGCGGGGCGTGGAACTCCTCGGGGAATTGAACCTCGAATACGCCTTCCGCGTGACGCACACGCTGATGACGCGCCTGTCGGTCGAGATCGCCGACGTGGAGATGCGGTTGCCGGAACGGTTGCTCGAGCCTCTCCTCTCCGAACGCTATGCGGCGGCATGGAAGGCGCTGCACGCCGAGGAACCCGCACTGCCGCCGCTGAAGGGGAGGGAACATCCCCGGGAAATCGGAACGCTGGCCGAATACCGCGCGGCCCTGAGCCTGGTGCGGGAGATCGCGGCGATCGTCGATTTCCATGCGGGCGGATTGCCCCTGGACGTGCATCGCGTCGCACGGGCCGGCGACAACGGCGGTCGCCCGCCCCCCTCGGCCGAGGAGATCAGCGGAATGCTTCTGGCCCAGATCCTCGAGAACGGCGCCCGGACGGACGCCTTCCGGATCCTTCCCTCGGATCAATGGAGGGTCCGCCTCGTTTCGGCCGTCCGCGCCGCCGGGGGTCCCGGTCCCGCGCTGGATCGTTGCCGCCGATGGCTCGACGCATGGCTGGCTCGCAACGGACACGACGAATTCCGGTGCGAGGTCATCCGCGCCTTCTGGTCGGATCTGATCCGAGAGACGGCGGAATCGTTTCCCGATCCCGGGTCGCGATAACGGCTCTGCGCGCGACGGCGGCTCGAATCCCAGGAGGGACGCCCCGGAACACGGTCGGAAGAATCCGGCGATCTTCGCCGCGAATTGCTGGGTTGTTTCGAACCAGTCGTACCTCGCGTTGAAATACGGGCTCGACTACGGCATGCGCCAGCGCTTCGACAACAACATGGCGTCGTTGAATCTCGTCTACGCTCCGGGAATCCTGAATGGGAAACAGCGGTGCGCGGACGCACCGCCCTCTTGCCGGCCGGGGGAAGGGAGGCCCGGGTGGAAGCCCCGCGGGCCCACCGCCGGCGCTTCGGGAGTCAACGGCGGGATTCGAGGATCCGGGTGAACTCCCGTTCGAACTCCTCGACCGTGGAAACGGGGATGATGCGGTCGGTCCGGCGGTCGTCGATGCGTTCCCCGGCAAGACGCGCGGCCCATCCGCCGGCGCCGGTGAATGCGATCACCGGTTTGCCGTAGCCCCAGGCGTAGGCGATCTCGCTCAGGGTGCCGGCGCGCCCGCCGACGGCGACGACGAGATCGCCGCTCAGAACGTTGACGGCGTTCCTTGCCCAGCCGAGGCCCGTGGGAATGACGACGTCGCAGGCGGGGTTGGCCTGGGAAAAATCCTCCGACGGGACGATTCCCACCGTCCAGCCCCCGGCGGACTGCGCCCCGCGAGACGCGGCTTCCATCACGCCGCCGCGGCCGCCGCTGATCAGGACCGCGCCGTGTCGGGCGATGCAGGCGCCGATTTCCTCGGCGAGACGGCACGCGGCCGCATCGGCGTCGGAATCGCCGATCAGCACCACCTGGAATCTTCGCATGCCCTGGCCTCCGGGATGTGCCCGGACCCTACGTCACGCGAGCCTCCCCTCGCAAGGGACGGGTGTCCTCCGCTCCCCGTGATCGCCCGCGACACCCCCGCGCGACGCAGGCAGGGAGGAGGCCGCGCATCCCCCCTGCCCGGAACCGACCCGGATGCCCGTCGGGAATCGCCCGGGGCCCCTGCTGCGCCGCGCGGTCACGGGATCGCGGGAATCGCGGTCCTTTCTTCGATCATCTCGCGGTTTGCGGCCCCCGGGGGCACCATCGGGTAAACGCCCTCCCGGATGTCGATCGGCACGCGAATCAATGCCGGACCCTCGATCCGGAGGACCTCCGCCAGAAGCGCCGCCGGATCCGCGGTGTCCGCGAGATCGACGGCGCGCACGCCCAGGCCCTCGGCGATGCGCACGAAATCGACGGCCACGCGGAAGTCGGTGGCAAAGATCCGGCCGCCGTAGAAGAGGTCCTGCTGTTGATGGACGAGGCCGAGCGAACGGTTGTCCATCAGCACGACCTTGACGTTCACGCCTTCTTCGGCGGCGGTGGCGAGTTCCTGCATGTTCATCAGCAGGCTGCCGTCGCCGCTGAAGCAGACGACCGTCCGCCCCGGGTCGGCGAGGGCGGCGCCGATCGCCGCCGGCAGGCCGAAACCCATGGCGCCGAGTCCGCCGGAGGTCAGCCACCGCCGGGGCCGCCGGAAGGGGTAGACCTGGGCGGCCCACATCTGGTGTTGGCCGACGTCGGTCGTCACGACCGCCTCGTCCCCGACCTGGCGGGCGGTTTCCAGCACCAGTCCGTACGGGGAAAGGGGATCGTCCGCTCCGGGGGTCGGGAGGGGATGGCGCCGGCGCATCTCGTCGACGAATCCGAGCCATTCGACGCGGCGGGTGGTCGGATGCACGCGCGGCAGCAGGGCGTCGATCACGTCGCCGACATCGCCGACGATGCCGACATGGGTCGGGCGGTTCTTGTTGAGTTCGCTGGCGTCGATGTCGACGTGAATCACCCGGGCCTTCGGACAGAATTCGGAGATCCGGCCGGTGGCCCGGTCGTCGAACCGGGCGCCCATCACGATCAGCAGGTCGGCTTCTTCAAGCACGAGATTCGTGTACCGGGCCGCATGCATTCCGAGCATCCCGATGTAGAGGGGATGATCCGTCGGAACGGCGCCCAGGGCCATCAGGGTGGTCGTCACGGGGATCGAGGCGTCTTCCGCGAACCGCACCGCTTTCTCCGCGGCGTCCGCATGGATGATTCCGCCTCCGAGGTAGAGGACGGGCCGTCGCGCTTCGTTGATCAGCCGCGCCGCGCGTTCGACGGCGGGGCGGTTCGGGGCCCGGGGAGCGTCCGGCAGGCCGGGATCCGGCCAGGCGCCGACCTCGATCCTCTCGAGCTGCACATCCTTCGGGATATCGATCAGCACGGGGCCGGGACGTCCGGAGGCGGCGATGCGAAAGGCCTCGGGCACGACCTCGAGCAACTGGGCCGCAGAACGGACGAGGAAGTTGTGCTTGGTGATCGGCAGGCTCATTCCGTAGGTGTCGATCTCCTGGAAGGCGTCGGTGCCGATCATCGCCGTGGGCACCTGCCCGGTGATGCAGACCACGGGGACGGAATCGAGTTTCGCATCCGCCAGGGCGGTGAGGACGTTGGTTGCTCCCGGGCCCGAGGTCGCGAAGCAGACCTCGGGACGTCCCGTGATCCTGGCCATTCCCTGGGCGATGAACCCGGCGCCCTGCTCATGCCGGGCGAGGACGTGGCGGATGATGCGGCTCCTGGAAAGGGCATCGTAGATCGGCAGGTTGGCCCCGCCGGGGATTCCGGCGATCACGCGGATCCCCTGGCGTTCCAGCAGACGGATCAGGATTTCGGCGCCCGTCGTTTTCATGGTGGAAACCTCCTTCTTCTCCTTTCGCGGTTTCCCGGGGCTCGAGTCTCGGGCGCGGGCGCCTTTCGCCAAAAAAAGCAACCCCCGCCGGACTCGCGCCGGCGGGGGTTGGTCGTCAAACGGAATCGGACAGGCCCGCTACGGCGCGACGGCGTCGGCTACGCCTACAAGGACCGCTACGACGACGCAGGTCGTGCGGGAGGCGGTGCTGATGCGGTTGGCCGCTGCGGGTTTCATCTTCATTTCCGAATGCCTTCCGCTCCCCAGGGGGAGCGCATTTCGTGCGAACGGTAGGAATCAGTCCGTCGGATGTCAACCCGGGAACCGCGCGCCCCCGGTCCGCGCTTCTCGACAGGCGCGAAGCGCTTCCGGCATGGTATCGACCTGGAGGACGATATGACCCCTCGGGAACGTTTCCGCGCCGTGATGCAATTCGAACCGGTCGACCGTCTGCCGGCGATCGAGAACTACTGGTGGTGGGACCAGACGCTCGATCGGTGGTACGGCGAAGGCCTGCCGCGGGAACTCCGGGAGCACTCGGAAATCGCGCGGTTTCTCGGGTTGGACGTGCATCACATCTTCTGGGTTTCACCCTGTTCCCGGATTCCGGTGCTCGAGGGAAGGGACCGCGACGCGGGATTGATCCGCGATCCGGCCGAGTACGAAGACCTCGTGTTGCCGCTCCTGCGGGGTCCGATCGAGTTCGATCGCGAACAACTCCGGCGCTGGGCGGAGGAACAGGAACGCGGAGACGCCTTTCTCTGGCTGCAGATCGACGGGTTCTTCTGGTTTCCCCGCGAACTGCTCGGAATCCGGCCGCACCTGCTGGCCTTCTACGACGTCCCGGAGTTTCTTCACCGGATCAACACGGACCTGGCCGCCTATCTGGAACGCGTGGTCGAAGAAGTCTGCGCCGTTTGTCGCCCGGACGTCGTGTCGATCGCCGAGGACATCAGCTACAATCACGGATGCATGATTTCGCGGGACTGTTTCGACGAGTTTCTCACCCCCTACTACCGGCGGATCGTGCCGGTCCTGAAGGAATGCGGCATGATCGTGCTGGTCGACAGCGACGGAAACATCATGGACATGGTGGACTGGTTCACGGACGCGGGCATCGACGGGCTGGTCCCGCTCGAACGGAGGGCCGGGAACGACCCCGTGGAGCTGCGCCGCCGGCATCCGCGGCTGCGGATGATGGGGGGATTCGACAAGACGGTGATGCATCGCGGGGAAACGGCGATGCGCGAGGAGTTCGAACGCCTTCTGCCGGCGATGCGTTCCGGAGGGTATGTCGCCGCGGTGGATCACCAGACGCCCCCGGAGGTGTCGCTGGCCGACTACCGCATCTACGTGCGTCTTCTGCGGGAATATGCCGAGCGGGCCGCGAGGCAGGGGGAAGAGGCATGACCTCGAAGGAACGGGTTCTGACCTCCCTGCAGTGGGAAGAACCGGACCGGGTGCCGATCCAGACCTACCTGACCCCCGAGATCGCCGAGCGGTTGGTCGCGCATTTCGGGACGCGCGACATCCTCGGCGCGCTCGGGGTGGATTTCCGCACGATTCCGCTCCCGTGGCGGGGCCCGCTGCGCGAACCGCAGGACGGCGTCTTCTACGACATCTGGGGGGCCGGGTACCGGCGCGTCGAACATCCGAGCGGCGCGTACGAGGAGGCCGTCGTCCTGCCCCTGGCCGAGCTGCACACGATGGACGACGTGGAGGCATATCCCTGGCCGGACCCGGCCGACTACGATTACAGCGGGGTGGCGGAAGCGTGCGAACGCTTCGCGGATTTCGCGGTCTGCGTCGGAGACGCCGGGATGCCGGACATCCTCAACGGGGTGTCGCGCGGGCGCGGCATGGAACAGGTGATGATGGACATCGCCCTGCGCGACGAGGTCGGCCTGGCCGTCATCGACCGCCGGGTCGATTTCTACCTGGAGGTGCTGCGAAGGGCCCTGGAAGCGGGTCGGGGCCGGATCGACATCGTCTGCATCGGCGAGGACTGCGGCAACCAGAACGGACGCATGTTCTCCCCGAGGGACTTCGACGAGATCTTCCGACCGCGCCTGCAGCGCTACATCGATCTGGCGCATCACTGCGGGGCCCGGGTCATGATGCATTCCTGCGGCGACACCCACGAGATCATGCCCACCTTCATCGAGATGGGACTGGACGTCCTCGACGCCATGCAGCCGGAGCCGCCGGGGATGGCCCCCGGGAAAATCCGCGACCTGTGCCGGGGGAAACTGGCCTTCTGCGGCCTGATCAGCACCCAGCAGACCCTGCCGCGCGGTACGGAGGAGGAATGCCGCGCCGAGGCGCGACACCGGCTCGACGTGATCGCCCGCGGAGGCGGCTACATCTTCGCGCCGGCCCACTGCATTCAACCCGACACGCCGATCGAGAATGTTCTTGCGGTCTACGAAGAGGCGCTGGGCCGATCCCTCCGGTGACCCGATCGGCGTTCGTTCGGGGCCGTCTTTCCGGGAGCCGCGCCTTCGTCGCGGAAGCGCGTCTCCCGCCCTCCTTGCGCGAACCCGGTCCCTGCCGTAGCATCTTTCCGCCCGAAACCCCGGACGACGCATGAAGCGCAGCCGCCTGCCCCTCCTCCCTTTCATCCTGATACGGTTCTTCCTCCCTTCGCCGTCCGGAATGGGGGAACCCTCCGATCCCGGGTTTTTCTACCGCTATTTCGAGCGGAGAATCGCACTGCGTCCCGAGTCCGGACGCTGGGCGGTGTTGCATCCCGGTGCCGCCGGGTTTTCCGCGTCGGCCGCCCCGTCGACGGCGTCGGCGGTTCCGCATCCCGTGCGCGGATGGTGGATCCTCCGGGACGACGCGGCGGGAATCGCCGGCGCGAGACCGGGGGCAGCCGCCGAGGTTCGGGCGGAAACGGGAGCGGAGTTCGTCTCCCCCGTCTTCCGGACGGAAAACGGAGGGGAATGGATCCCGACGCCGATCCTCCTGGTGGGGTTTCGCGGCGACGTTGCAAACGCGCGGGCGGAGGCGATACTCGAGTCCGCCGCGGCCGGGACGGTTCTCGACCGGAACTGGGCGGGCATGCCGGGGGTCTACCGGATTCGCGCGCGGGCGGCGGACGGCGTCGAGGTCCTGCAACTCGCCGACGCGCTCGCGGAGGATCCGGCGGTGCGGTTCGCCGAACCGGACGCGCTCTTCAGCGGATCGGGAGGCCGGTTGCCGAACGATCCGATGTTCCTGGACGGCAGCCTGTGGGGTCTGCACAACACCGGCCAGGACGGCGGCGTCCTCGACGCCGACATGGACGCCCCGGAGGCATGGGATCTCTCGACAGGCACGAACACGGTCCGGGTATTGATCATCGACACCGGGGTTCAGCAGGACCATCCGGACATCAACCAGGATCGGGGAATCGACGTCACCAGCGACGAATCCACCGACGGCGGCCCGGTCAACCGGTACGACAACCACGGAACGATGGTGGCCGGCTGCGTTACGGCGATCATCGACAACCGCATCGGGATCGTCGGGATCGCGCCCGATTGTCGCACGGTCTCGGCGCGCACCTTCATCGGCATCAACGACAGCGGCGGCTGGAGCAGCCAGCCGAGCTGGACCGTCGCCTCCCTGGCCTGGGCGGAAACGAACGGGATTCGCATCACCAACAACAGCAACTACTACGACGCGCCCTCGGCGATCATCACCGAGAAATACAACCAGACACGCGCGGCGGGGATGATCCATTTCGGGATCACAGGCAACAACTCCCGCGACAGCATCATCTGGCCGGGGACGCTGGCCAGCGTGCACGCCGTCGGCGCGATCAACCGCAGCGGCATGCACGCATCGTGGGCCAATTACGGCCCGGGGATCTCCTTCACGGCGCCGGGAGAAGAGATCGTCCTGACGGATCGGACCGGACCGCCGGGGCGGGACCCGGGCGATTACACAACGTGGTACGGCACGTCGTTTGCGACGCCCTACGCCGCGGGCGTGGCCGCCCTGATTCTTTCGGTGAACCCGGAGCTGTCGGCGGACGAGGTGGACGAGGTCCTGGAAGCCTCCTGTGTGGACCTCGGCCCTCCGGGATACGACACGATGTACGGATACGGGCTGGTCAACGCGCGCCGGGCGATCGAGTCGGCGTTGCCGCATCGCAAGGCGACGCTTCCGGATCCGGAAGACGGGGCCACGAACGTTCCCGTGGAAGTCACGCTGCGATGGCGGCCCGCGGCGGACGCGGTCTCGCACGACGTCTACCTCGGTACGGATCCGGAGGCCGTGACCCTGGCGACCCCGGGTTCGCCGGAGTTTCTGGGCAACCGTGCGGAACCGTCCGCCGAGGCGGGTCCCCTGGCCGAAGCGACGGCGTACTGGTGGCGCGTGGACGAAATCGAGGATGACGGAGAGATCGTCGCCGGGGATCTCTGGGGGTTCACGACCGTGGTTCCGCCGGGTGTGACCGCCTGTTGGCCCCTCGACGGGGCGGCGGAGGATCTCCAGGGGAAACACCCCGGCGTCCTGCTGGGCGGGGTCTCGCCCGCGGAAGACCGGTTCGGTCGCCCGGCGCGGGCCCTGACGTTCGACGGGTTGGACGGCCGGGTTCGGATTCCGGATTTCGACTATGCGGGCGCGGCGGATCCGGCGTTCTCCCTCTGTTTCTGGTTCCGGACCGGAGACAACTCCGGCGTTTCCTACCAGTACCTGTTCAGTCACGGCGGCTACGCCGAGCCGGACAGTCTGAACGTCTTCTTCGTGGAAGACGGTCGCGACGTCGCCGCCGGCGACCTGCGCACGATTCTCGTTCTGTCCGACGGGACGACCTGGGATTATCCGGATTCAAACGTCCCGGCGGGTCTTGCCGACGGCCGGTGGCATTTCTACACGCTGACCCTGTCGCGGTCGGGGGGGACCGCGGTCTATGTCGACGGGGTGCTGCGCGACGCGGACGGCACGTTGAAAGGCGCGGGGTTCGATCCGCCGACCGACGTCTTCCTCGGGTCGAGATCCGATCTGGATCCGACCCGCTTCTACGGAAGCCCGGATCCGGAGAACGGCGTGCTCGACGACGTCTGCCTGTACGACCGCGCCCTGTCGGCCGGGGAGGTCCGGATCCTGTACGAACGAGGGCCGTTGAACGCGCAGATCAACGATCTCTCCGTGTATTGATCGGAAAGACCGCGTCCAGCGTCACGAGGCGGAACGATCCGCACGTCCGCGGAGCCGCGACGCCCCCGTCGGCAATGGAGAGTAGGACTCCGCCCCCTGGAACCACCGGCCTGAAGGACCGGAAGCCGATAGCCCGGGGCAGAGCCCCGGGGAATCGATCCGCCGTCGATTCCCCGCGCGCTGAAGGCGGGCCGCACGAAAAGGAGGGGTGCCGCGTCATGCGTTTTTCGGAATGGAAGGAGGGCGTTTCGGCCCCGGCGGGTTGTCCTTCGCGGGTGGATCCGTTTCCCCAGAAGGACGGCATGTGGAGCCGCG
>CAYNBQ010000005.1:0-8278 GCA_964395275.1 uncultured Verrucomicrobiota bacterium | reverse complement strand
GGTTGTCCTTCGCGGGTGGATCCGTTTCCCCAGAAGGACGGCATGTGGAGCCGCGCCTCCGGGACGGAGGAGCAAGTCCCGTCCGAAGGGCGGGACGGAGCAGGACGTCGCGTACTCACCCCCCGCATCGAAGGTCGGCCGAGCGGGATCGGCCTCCTACTCTGATTTCGTCGTCGCGGCGCTGATTCAAAGTAGGAGCCCGACCCCTGTCGGGCGATTCCGGAGAAACCCCGGGCCCGAGGGCCCCGCACAGGAAAGCCCGTGGAGCCAGGGTGACCCCACCCCGGCCGGGGAAGACCGCACGACCCCCAATCGAAATCACGCTGGAGCCGCGACGTCCCCGTCGCGCAGGAAGAAGAACCCGCGAAGGAGTCTTGCCCGCCGGATTCGGAGGCTTATTCTTCTGGATCGAAACGCCCCTTCGCAACGCGGGGGCCGAGAAAGAAGGCGAACCCATGAAACTCCGTCTCGGTGTGAACATCGATCATGTCGCCACGCTGCGCCAGGCCCGCGGCGGCCCGGGACCCGACCCGGTCCATGCGGCCGGCGTCTGTCTGCTGGGCGGGGCGGACGGAATCACCGTCCACCTCCGCGAAGATCGCCGCCACATCCAGGACCGCGATCTCGAGTTGCTGCGGCGGACGGTGCCGACGCACCTGAACATGGAGATGGCGGCCACGGACGAGATGACGTCGATCGCGTGCAGCGTGAAGCCGGACGCGGTCTGCATCGTGCCGGAGAAGCGCCGGGAGCTGACCACCGAGGGCGGGCTCGACGTGGTCGGCGCCGCCGAACGGTTGGGCACGATCATCCCCAGGCTGGCGGAGGCCGGGATCGAAGTAAGCCTGTTCATCGATCCCGACGAGCCGCAGATCCGCGCCGCCGCGGAGGTCGGGGCGAGTCATGTCGAGCTGCACACGGGCGCCTACGCCAACGCGCCCCGCGGGGAAGCGCGGGATGCGGAACTGGAGAAACTGATCCGGGCCGCCCGCATCGGTCACGAGGTCGGTCTGCATGTGAACGCCGGTCACGGAATCGATTACGACAACATCGACGGGATCCTCGAGGTTCCCTTTCTCGAGGAACTGAACATCGGCTATTCGATCATCTGCAGGGCGGTCTTCACCGGGTTGGAACAGGCGGTGCGCGACATGGTGACGGCGATGTCCGCCTACGTCGGCGGACGGGAAGGCTGATGGACCCCTCCCCGGGCATCCTGCGGCTGATCGGCAGCGGGGTGGACATCGTCGAGATCGACCGGATCGAGGAAGCCGTCGAAAGATTCGGCGAACGTTTTCTCCGCAGGATCTTCCTGGATGCGGAGCGGGCTTACTGCGAGAGCCGGAAGCGGCCCGCCGCCCACTACGCCGCGCGCTTCGCCTGCAAGGAGGCGGTTTCGAAGGCCTTTTCCACGGGGATCGGCGCCCAGATCGGCTGGCGCGACATCGAGGTCGTACGCGAGCCGTCCGGGCAGCCCCGGCTGGTCCTGCACGGCCGCGGCGCCGAGATGGCGGAACGGATCGGCGTCGACGCCGGCTCGATCAGCCTGAGCCACTGCCGGGACTACGCCGTCGCCCACGCCCTGCTGTGGACGCGGGAGAAGTAGGCGGCGCAGGAGTGCGACCTCGCCCGCGTCCGTCGGAGATCGGCCCGCCGGACCGGCGCGGCGACCCGCATGGCCGGCCTGCTACGCGATGAATCCCCCGTCGACCACCAGCAGAGCCCCGGTCGTCCAGTCGGCCGCGTCCTCGGCGAACATCAGGGCCGCCTCGGCGACGTTCTCGGGCCGGCCGAAGCTGTGCAGCGGCGTGTTCTCGAGGATCCCCTTGCGCACCTTCGGGTCTTTCAGGACCTCTTCGTTCAATCCGGTGGGAATCGTTCCGGGCAGCACGGCGTTGACCGTGATCCCGTGGGGTGCGAGCGCCACGGCCATCACCTTCGTCGCCATGTTCGCCGCCGCTTTCGAGATGCAGTAGGCGCACTGGAGCCGACTGGTGGCCTTTTGCCCCGAGATCGAGGTGATATTCACGATCCGCCCCCGGATCCCCCGCTCCACCATGGTCTCGGCCACCTGCTGCGACAGGAAGAAGACGGCCTTGGCGTTCACGGCCAGGGTGTGATCCCAGACGGCCTCCGTGGTCTCGAAGATATCGTAGAAAGGCGCCACCCCGGCGCAGTTCACCAGGATGTCGATCCTTCCGAAGACCGCGAGGGCGCGTTCCACCAGGCGTGTCCGGGCCGCGGCCTTCGAGACGTCCGCACGCACCGTGACGACCCGCCGTCCCTGCGAACGGAGTTCCCGTGCCGCCTCTTCGGTCGCCGCCTTCTGCGTGCGATAGGTGAGCACCAGGTCCGCTCCCTCGCGGACGAACGCCCTGGAGATCCCGAGTCCGATGCCGGTGCCGCCGGCGGTGATGATCGCCACCTTTTCCTTGAGACGCATCTTGTCCTCCCCCTCCTTTTCTTCACCGGTCGCCGCGGATTCCGAGCCGATCCGCCACCTCCGGCGTGGCGGGATCGTGACTCGGCAAGACGGCCCTGGTCTCCTCGCGCAGCCGTCGCATGCCCAGGAAACATTCCTCGAGGTTGCAATTGAACCCCACCGGCACGTCTTCCTCCAGGTTCCGGTAGAGAATCACGATATCGCCGGGCAGGGCGACGGTTCCCGCCCGGGTTTCGACATAGACGGCCTGCAGCCCGGGCGTGTGTCCCCCCATGGGAACGCACCGGATCCCCCCGTAGACCGTCGATTCGCCCTCGAGAAACGTCGTTCGGTTGCGCCAGTCCGTTCCCATCCGCCCGATGGTATCCGGGTAGGTGAACCGGCTGAACCAGGGGTGGGGGGGATCCGTCACGGCCAGGTATTCCTTGCGCTGCACGTAGATCTGCGCCTGGGAGAAGGCCCCCAGCACCGGGGAACAATGGTCCCAGTGCAGATGGGTCAGGATCACGGCGTTCACCTCCGCCGGATCGATCCGGCGCCGGTGGAGATGGGAGAGCGGATCTTCTCCGGGATCCTGCTGGAGGACCGGGTTGATCTCCCGTCCCGTCGCCAGATCGTACCCGGTGTCGACCAGGATCGTCAGGCCCTCTCCCCGGACAAGAAAGAAGTAGGAACGGACATCGATCTCCCGCGAGCAGTCGCCGAGATAGAGAAGTCGCGGTTCGGGATCCCGCCATCGACCCACACAGAGAGGATCGATCGTGTACATGAGCGTCACCTCCTCGTCGTTGCCAAAGGGTTTACATCACCTGTCCGCCGGTCACCGGAAGGGTCGCCCCGGTGATGAAGGAAGCCTCGTCCGAGGCCAGGAAAGCGACGGCCGCGGCGATTTCCTCGGGCGTGCCGAAACGTCCGAGCGGGATCGCCGCCAGGACGGTGCTGCGCTGCAGCTCGGTGAAGCGTTCGGTCATCGGCGATTCCGTCGCCGAAGGGGCCACGCAGTTCGCGCGGATGCCGTACCGGGCTTCCTGTCGGGCCAGCGTCTTGGTGTAGGCCAGGATCGCCCCCTTCGACGCGGCGTAGTCGGCCGCCACCTGCAGTCCCCCGACCATGCCGGCGGTCGACGCGATGTTGACGATCCGCCCGTCGCGTTCCGCCCGCATGGAGGGAAGGACCGCCTGGCACATGAGCATCACGCTGCGCAGGTTGATCGCCAGCGTTCGATCCCACTCCTCCGCCGGGACGGGGCGGCCCGGTTTCCGATCCGGAAGAATGCCCGCGTTGTTGACCAGGATGGAAACCGGTCCCAGCGCGGCTGCGGCGTCGCGGACGATTTGTTCGGACTCTTCCGGGGAAGAAACATCGCCCGGCACCGTTGCCGCCTCGCCGCTTTCCCGAAGGATGCGCGCCGTCGTTTCCCCGGCCCGGTTCTCCAGCAGATCGTTCACCGCCACCCGGGCTCCCTCCCGGGCGAGCCGCAGGGCGATGGCCCGCCCGATTCCACGCCCCGCTCCGGTGACAAATGCCGTTCGGTCTTTCAATCCGCGCATGACTCCCTCCCTTCCCCCGCCCCGGGGATCGGCGTTGGAGCGCAGAGGATACGCGATCCGCGACACGCTGAAGGAGCGCAACTCGATCGTGCCGCCCAACGGGCGAAGAAGCCGGTACCGGGGTGGGGACTTATCGGGTGGATCGGCACCGCGACCCGGCAACCCCGGTCGTTCAGGATATCCGGTCGTGGGCGCGCTGAAGGCGCGCGAGCCGATAGCCCCGCCCAGGGGGCGGGAAAGCCGCGATTTCCGTCCTCCTCTCGCGGGCTGAAGGCCCGCTGCCCGTCAATCCCACACATACCGTTCATCGTACGCGATGTTGTGTCTGGCCAGAAGGCCTCGATATTCCTCCTGAAATGAAACCCGCTTGTGATGCTCCTCTTGGTGCAGAATGTATTCCTTGACCTTTTGGATCATCGATTGGCTTACCGAAAATGCGCCGTAGCCCTTCTGCCAGTGGAACTTCATGAGAAACGGATCCGTCCCATCCGGCACGTGATTCTTGATCCACCTCGACGAGCCCCCTTTTACGATCTGCACGACATCGGAAACGCTCTCCGTACGCGACAACAGAAACAGCATGTGCACATGATCAATCACCACGCACGTGGAGATCGGAACGCACCCGCTGCTCTTCAGAATGCCCACGATGTACGCGTCGAGACGCCGTCGGAATTCGGCCGGAACAAGGCAACGCATGCGGTTCTTCGTGCTGAAAACAAGGTGGACGGCGACACTCGACAAAGACTGAGGCATGTCGTAGCCCTTTCTTGCCTTGGCGGCGGACCTTCAGCCCGCGGGGGAGGTCACACCGTATCTCCCCAGGGGCTTCGCCCCTGGCTGACGAGCGACGCGCCGTTGGCGCGTATCGGAGGCCCGCAATGCCCGCGGCAACTCGTCCCCACGCGGGGGCTGCGCCGGGGCATTTCACGGCATTGAGGGCGTCGGCGCAACATCTCCGCATTCAGGGGGCCGGCTGTTGCGGATAGACGATCACGCGGTCGTGCACCACGATGACGATGTCGTCCAGTCCGTCGGCGCTGACGTCCCCGATCGCGATCTCCCGGGGTTCGTACGCATTCTCGCCCCGCGCCCGCCGGAACCTCTTCTCTTCGAAAACCTGGAACCGGGTTCCCGGTTTCAACGTTCCGTCCGGTTCGAGCGCGACGATCTCGACGTAATTGCGCGCCGCTTCGCAGAGCGCCACGTCGGGAACCCCGTCGCCGTTCACGTCGCCGGTATCCATGTCCCAGAGTTTCGGATCCTTGATCGGCGAAAGATAGCTGGAGACTTCCTTCCATTCCGCGGAGGGACGCCCGCCGGAGAGGACGACGATCCGGTTCGCTCCGGCAGCCACGAGATCCGGCCGTCCGTCGCCCTGCAGATCCACGGCCGAAAGCCATTCGGGAGTCGTTCCCCCCAGCGGGATCGCCGCACGTTCCGTCCACTCGGCCTCCCCGGTCGGGGCGATCAGCAGCAGGGAACGCGACGTGCGGTCGTACAACACCGCCTCCGGTCCGCCTTCGCCGTCGAGGTCGGCCAGCGTTCCCATCGAGATCCGGGCGGCGCCGGAAGGGGCGTTGACCTGTTCCAGGATTTCGAGTTCCCACTCGTCCCCGACGCGGCGAAGCCCGACGGCGCGCAGGTAATTGCGATCGGCCCAGAGCAGGACCGGGGTTTCTTCGCCGGCCGGCCGTCCCGCGCCGAAGGCCGCGCGCCCCGCCTTCCGTCCCTGGTCCCCGACGTCGATCGGTTCGAGCCGTCCATCCCGGTCGCGCCGAAGAAAGACCAGTCCTTCGTAAGGCGCCCAGAGGACCAGGTCGACGACGCCGTCGCGGTCGAGATCGGCCGGAACAAGACGCTCGGGATCCGATTTCATCGGCGGCAACTCGATTTCCGTCGGTTCCGTCTCGCCGCTTCGCCATTCGAGAAGGCGCCGCTTGCCCTCTTTCGCGATTACGACCGCCAGGGCCGCCCCGTTCCCGTCTCGATCGGGAATCGACGCCATCGCGAGCGGATCTCCCGGCAGCGGGATGCTCTGCGGGATCGCGGCCTTTCCGCGGGCGTCGATCTCCGTCCGTCCCAGGCGCTTTTCCTCGGGGGAAAGGGCGTACAATTCCGGGCGGCCGTCGCCGTCGCCGTCCCAGGCCGCCATGTGCGTGATCCCGGCATACGAAGGGGAGATCTCCGCAGCCCCCGGCCCGGAGGAGGTTCCCGGGTAGATGGCGACGGCACTCTCGGTGGGCCGGGCCGTGGCGATCTCCGGCAGACCGTCGCCGTTCAGGTCCGCGACGAGAAAGGCGACCGGCTTGGCCCAGGAATCGGCCGATCCGGCGTAAAACGTCGGATTGCCGAAGGGCAGCGGCGTTTCCCCGCCTTCCCCGAGCCGAAGGAGCTGCAGACGCCCCGATTTCGGTTGCACCACCAGCAGGCCGAGCCTGCCGTTCGATATCCACGGCGCCGCGGCCAGCGATCTCGGCATCGGAAGGTCGAAGGCCACCTCCGGACCGAATCCGCTGCCGGATCCTCTGCCGTAGCGGATCCTGAGATTCGGTTCCACTTTCTCGGAAGCCAGCAGGAGATCCTGCACGCCGTCCTGGTCGTAGTCCGCGGGTTCGAATCCGAGAGCGGAAAGCGCGAGCGGGATCCGCCGTGGCCCGGTCAGCGTTCCCCGGCCGTCCTGTTCGTAGAGGAACAGGACCTTGTCGCCGAGCAACACCAGGTCGTTCCGGCCGTCTCCGGTCCAGTCCGCCACGGCCAGGCAGTCGGGATGAAGCAGCCCTTCCCCGTTGCGGATCCGGTTGATCCGGTCCCAGGAGTCGGATCCTCCGTAGAGGACGACGACCTCCCTGGGTTCTCCGTACCAGGCCAGATCGATCCGTCCGTCGCCGTCGAGATCGCCGGAGACCAGATCGGTCACGCGCATCTCGGTCGATACCGAATGCCTTCCCAGCCGTCCGGCGTTCGCCAGCCGGTTCACGTCCTCCTCGTTCCCGACCCGGTACTCCTCCGCATCCGGAACCCCCTGCAGGAGGAATTCCAGGGAGGCCTTCCTGTTATTCACCACGACGACGTCATTGCTGCCGTCGCCGTTGACGTCGACGATCTCCAGCAGGTCGATTCCGGGATCCAGCTTGTAGATCTCCGGTCCGTCGAACCCGTAGTCGTACCTCGCGTCCTGCGCCGTCGAGGTCGCTCCACCGCGAAACCCCACGAAAAGAACGAAGAACAGGGCGAAGAACGTCGGGGAGAAACGGGAAAGGAAAGACCTCATCAGGGCGACACCTCCACGCCGGGTTGGCCCGGAGCATACACTCCGGACGGCCCGCATGGGAATCGGGGGTTCCGCCCCGGGGCCCCGATTTCCCGGATTGACTTCGGGAAGGGATCGGGGGAATATGGAGATTGTCGATCGACAAACCCCGCCTTCGCCATGGCGGGAAGAAGAGAAACCCTGGGGAGGTATACGTATGAAGAGAGTACTCGCACTAACGGCGCTGATGGTCTTCGCCGCCGCCATGGCGAGCGGAGTGATTGTGGTGGACACGTCGGACAACGCCGCCGGCCCCCTGGTCCCGTGGATCAGCTCGACCGATCTGGTCCAGGGCATGATCGCCACGGAACTGCCCGGCGACATGGGGTGGCATCCCGTGAACACCAACCCCGCCGACCAGTTGCCGGCCTTCACCGACGGCATCATGGATTCCGGGACCGGGCTCTCGGGGCTTCTCAACGATTTCCCGGGTGCGGGAACGCCGACGAAGAAGATCCAGTTCGATTTCGCTTCACCGAAGACAATCGACATGATCCGCATCTACAGCGAGAACGGTGACGGCCGCGTCTTCCAGACGTACACGGTGGAATTCTCCAGCGACGGCAGCAGCTGGAGCTCGCCGATCTACGTGCAGTCTCACGCATCCGGAACCGTGAACGCCGGGGCGTACACCCAGGTGCTCACCGAGTTGTTCGACGACGCCGGCCCGCTCGCCACGGGTGTGACGAACGTGCGGTTCGACTTCTACGCGGTCCACAGCAACGACAACACGTTGCACGACCCGTTCGACGGGGTGAATCCCTTCACCGGCGTAGACGATGGTCTGGCGGCGCCGTTCACGTCTCCTCTGATCAAGGAGATCGACATCGTTCCCGAGCCGACCACGATCGGTCTGCTCGGCCTCGGTCTGCTCGGATTCCTGCGCCGCCGTCGCGGCTAGGAGCCGAAGAGAGCGTTTTCCCCGACCGGGGAGACGCGACGGAGACAACGAACCGCCCCCGCCGGCCGACC